>DATLYW010000028.1 GCA_035574315.1 Candidatus Zixiibacteriota bacterium | reverse complement strand
TCACGTTAGACAACCGAGCGCTGAAGGAGGTGCTGGGAAAAAAGTTCTAACGCCTGCGGCTAAGCGGGAGGCAGTGGAGAGGGTGGTGGAGAGGTTTGGGATGAGTGAGAGGAAGGGTTGCAGGCTGATGGGGATAGGGCGATCGAGCTATCGGTATGAAGGGCAGCGGCAGGATCCAGCGGGGCTTCGAGAGAGGCTCAAGGCCCTGGCCGAGCAGAGGAGGCGGTTTGGGTATCGTAGGCTTTATGTGTTGCTCAGGCGGGAGGGTTGAGGGTCAACCACAAACGAGTCTACCGGCTTTATCGGCAAGAGGGGTTATCGTTGAGGCTACGTAGGAGGAAAAAGCTGGCCAGTGGACTAAGGGCACCTCTGCCCATACCCGAGCGGCCGAATCAGAGGTGGTCGATGGATTTTGTGAATGACTTTACGGCTCAGGGGCGGAGACTGAAGATTCTGACAGTGGTGGACGACTTTACTCGGTACTGCGCGGCGATTGAAGTAGATACCTCGATTCCCGGGGCCAGGGTGGTTCAGGTTCTAGAGCAGCTGGCTGAGGCGCAGGGGCTTCGGAGCTCATCGTGACAGACAACGGTCCGGAGTTTACGGGCAAGGCCCTCGATAGCTGGGCCTACAAGCGCAAGGTGAAGCTGGATTTCATCCGGCCGGGGAAGCCTGTGGAGAATGCTTTTATTGAGAGCTTCAACGGCAGGCTCCGGGATGAGTGTCTGAACGAGCACTGGTTTTTGGATCTCCAGGATGCCAGGGAGAAAGTCCACACGTGGAGGCTTGACTACAACACCGCTAGACCCCACAGCTCTCTCGGCAATTTAAGCCCGGAGGAATTCATCGGGCAGTGCCAACGGCGAATCAATCAGCCCCAGGAACTCACATCAGAAGTGGTCCAGTAAAGGGGGCAGGTCAGTGATGCTGTAAGTGTGTGCCATGCACATAGAGGACAGAGACAATGTCAGCCGCCACAGCATCGACGTTGTATGCGTCGTGCTGTTTATGCTGTATTTGGGGTCGCTGTTATATTTTTCGAGTTTTTTCTACCTAGCGACAGAAGATTACGAGGCCATTGCTGCTGTGGAGGCCCTCCGGGAAGGACGGTTGATCGGCAAATCTACCGGGTGGCCTTATGCTCCGCTATCGGGTTTCATTTTTTACGGGGGGGCAGCCGTTTTCAACAACTCGCTGTTAGGATTTCGCTTACTGGTTGGGGCAGCGGTGGTAAGCTCGGTGGTGCCTATCTATTTGACGTTGCGTGCGTTGTGCGAACCGTTTCTAGCCTTTTCGCTGACAGTCTTGTCGTTTTCGCTGAGCACGTTCCCTCATCCGAGGCCGGAATATTATGTGGAGGGAGCCTTTGTGTCGTACGCAATCTTTTTCGGGGTACGATACTTGCGGCGGCGGATGTTTTTTGACGCTTTGGCATGCGCGGTCTTTGCGGGTTTGGGTTTTGTCTCCCGGGGCCATCCGAACAGTTCAATCCTGCTCGTTCTCCTGCCAGTCGGGTTGGTCGGTGTTCCATGGTTCCTGGACAAGAAGATCGTCTGGAATCTGGCGGGCGCTGAAATTGCCGACAAAAGCGGGCGCGTTCTAACGGACGGGTGGTCACGTTTGGCAAAAATGGCACGCGACGGTAGACCGGGACTTCTTTTGGCGTTTATAGCGTGTGGATGTTGGGTTTTGCTGTTTCTTCGAAATGCGGTTTATAAGCGTACCCTTATAGAGTATGTCGACGTGAACGATCTCCGGGCGTCGATCGGGGAGATCCTCAAGAACATTATCGACTGGGTATTGTTACTGTCGTTCGTGGCTGTTTGTTTGGTTCTGGTGCGCCGTCAAAAAAAGAGTACTTGGTGGCCGAGCGTTAGCCTCTATCGGTACTTCTCGTGGAGCGGGGACGATTCCTTGAGGCCGGTAAAGCTCGAGGACGAGGTGGGGCGGGAGCCTGACCCCGAAGCGGTGGGTCGAGACGTAGTTGTACGATCGGAATCCCGCACCAGGGGTAGATTGGTTTGCAGTGTGTTTGTTGGAGTAGGGATTATATTTTTGCTTATAGGCGGGATGGTAGGTTATTCGCTAGATGAATTATCCTTTTTTTTAATTCCTTTTGATATTATTGTCGATCATGCCTCGGTGGGAAGGATTGGCGGCGGGCAAGACGGCGTGGCGTTGATGTTTGTCGGGCTGCTTGGGATTCTGGGCTACTTGTATTGCAAGGACGAATTGCCTCGGAACAAGGCCGAGCCGGCGATGTTCCTGGTGTTTCTTCTGCCCGCGACCTTCGTGCGGTTTTTCCCCAGCTACAATATGCTCTATCTCGGTGTTTTCGCTGTGGCGGCGTTTATGTCGTGCGTGTTGCCGGTGGCGGGAAGGCTTTGGGGTGATGCTCGACTTGTGTCGCGGTTCAAAACGTCCGTTGGAATGTTTTTTATCGTGTACGCGGTGGCGAGCAATTATTTCCTGCTCGTTGCTACGCAGTGGGATGATCTTGCGAACGGACGGCTGAAGGCGATGAACAAGGGGTCGCTGGGGGGAGTGTTTATAGAACGGGACATTTTTGATTTCATGGAAGTCGTACATAACGCGATTCCAGCGAACGTCAGGAACGGGCCGCAAGCGATTTTGTCTCATCGTTACCTTAAGTTTTTGCCGCTTTTCGACGGATCCAGGGATGTTTTTGCCGGCCAAAACCTGACAATTCATCTCGGTAAGTTGTGGTCGTACGACGATGTTATGAAGATTGCAGGTGACGTTGGTGCCGGTGTCTTGAGTGGCGGTCATCTGGTGTACGTATGGCGAAGCGCGGCGGTGGAACAGCTCGAGAAAGCGGGGGTTCAGGTTATCGCCATGTCCCTGTACGATGTTAGGAGCATCGGGAGGCCACGGGGAGGAACGAAGGACCCTTTCAGGACCTACTTGGCGGAGAATTTCGTGTTGACGGAGGTTATAGAGCCGACGATGAAGCTGTACAGGAGGTCAAGTCAGCCCGAAGGAGCCGTGATCTTTGTTCGGAAAGCGAATGGGGGAAATACCGGCGGGACTGAGCGTCGGTGGAGTGAAGGACGGAAAGCGGAAAAAGGCGGAAATTGACGGTTCTCGAGGGGGCTTCCCTCTTGACGGTCTCGTGGCGACAACCTACAACGCTGCTTGCCTCAGGAGCTGGATAAAGGCGGAATCTGAAACCAGGAGGGTGAGCAGTACGGTTGCCACTGCCGGTACAAAGGTTGTCTCCCGGCGACAGCAGAAAGTAGCCGCAGTTGCTGTCAACCTTTATAGTGGTGCTTCTTGGGTTATGCGGCCGAGTCAGCGCTACCGTCATCGTGGCGACCCCGGATAATGTGCTGATTCGTCGGGCTGTCGCTATTTTAACGGGGCATGTTCGGGGGATTGAGAGTTACTGGGACCCAACGACTAGGCAGGTATACACGCATATCAGACTCACGATTGAGGAAACGTTAAAAGGCGGAATCCCCGCAACCGAGATAGTCATTAAAGAGATAGGTGGAACCGTTGGAGGGGTGCACTCGTGGATCGATGGCAACCCGGAGCTTTCGCTCGGCGAGAGGGTGCTCGTTTTCTTGGTAGCACGTCGAGATCGCACGCTACACGTGCTCAATCTCTTCGAAGGAAAGTTTACCATCCGAGCGGACCGGACGACAGGCGAGGAGTTTGCTTATCGAGACGCTACGCCGAGCGGGGTTCGATTTTTGAGAGCACTGCGAGGCGATCGTGCTAGCACGTTTGGTGTCAGCGTTCGTCCCCTGCGACAGTGGAGGGCGAGCATTGCTGCGGCACGGGAGCAAAGCCCGCCAACGGGTCGACAGGGTGCCCCGTGGGTCATCCAACCGAGCACTTCGGGAGTCGTCGAAAGCCGGGACAACTTCACGTTTCTCGGAACACCGTCCCGTTGGTTCGAGCCCGACACAAATTCCAGCGTGCCTGTCTTCATCAACTCCGTCGGCGAACCGAGTGCACCGAGTGGCGGATTCCAGCAAGTTCGGACAGCGTATCAGGCCTGGAGCACGGTCATTGGATCTACATTCCGGTTTCTGGATGGAGGCCTCACGTCGGCTCAGGGGTTTGCGTTCGACGGGGTCAATGCGGTCTCGTTCCGCGACCCTCTGGGACAGCTGGATCCGCCTGAGGAGTGCAGCGGGGTTTTGGCTGCCGGCGGGTTTTTCCGCAGCACGCAGGAAACCCGGACGGTCAACGGCCAGACGTTTTTCAGGATCCTCGAAGGCGATGTGGTTTTCAACGACGGCTGGGAGGGCTGCGGATTCTACGAGAGCTTCAATAATCTTACGGAGACGGCGACTCACGAGCTCGGCCATGTCCTGGGGCTCGGCCATTCGGAGAATGAAGCGGCGACGATGTTCGAGATCGCGCATTTCGACGGCCGTGGGGCAACGCTCCACAGCGATGATGTCGCGGGAGTCAACGTCATTTATCCGAAAAACGTAGCCGCCGGTCAGATTCAGTACGCGGATGTGGACGGGGACGGGAGGGCGGACGGGCTGTATTTCGACACTTTCCGCAGCAAAAGTGTGTGGCTCAGTCTCTCTACCGGCGCGGTCTTCGAGGATGCGGTCCTTTGGCTCCCATGAAAGGGGGGCAGGTTATTGACCGCAAACAGCGGGGATTACCCAATCGCAGCTGGTCGAAGGCAATCGCAGGGCTGAAAAGCAGGGCTGTTTAAAATCGCACCCACACCTGTGGGCTCAGAAATCCGCTCCCCGTCGAGCTGCTCACCCAGAACGTATCATCGGTGCCGTGCAGTGTCAGGTCAGCTTTGCCGTCGCCGTTGACATCGGCGTACTGGGCCTGGCCTGCGACGAAGGTGCCGCCGTGCCGGGCCCAGAGGGCCGGGGTGGTAAAGCCGCTGCCGTTGGAGAGCGAGACCCAGAAGGAGTTATCCCAGCCCTGGAAGACGAGGTCAGCTTTGCCGTCGCCGTTGACATCGGCGTACTGGGCCTGGCCTGCGACGAAGGTGCCGCCGTGTTGGGCCCAGAGGGCCGGGGCGGTAAAGCCGCTGCCGTTGGAGAGCGAGACCCAGAAGGAGTTATCCCAGCCCTGATAGATGAGATCGGTGTATCCGTCGCCGTCGACGTCGGCGTACTGAGCTGCGCGGCCGCCGAGATATTCTCCCCCGTGTTGCGCCCACCGTTCGGGGGTTAGAAAGCTCGTGCCGGTCGACTGCGAGCCCCAAAAGCTGTTGTCCGTCCGTGCGATGAGCAACCTGGCGCCGCCTTTGGGGTCCACGATCACTTCTGCGCGCCCGACCGGGGCACGAGGAACGGGCGGGTTCATGCAAGCCTCCGCGAACGAAGACTCCCCGGCGTTGTTGTACGCCCGCACACGGTAACAATACATCACGCCGTCGACCGCAGACCGGTCGACGTAAGAGGTGGCGTTCTCCCCGACGACCGCAAGTAGAGTAAATCCGCTGACACTTCCTGCCCGTCTCTCGATCTTGAAGCCGGTCTCGTTATTGGAGTTATCCCGCCATGTCAATCTGACCTCTGCGGCGACGCCGGGCTGTATCCAAAACAGGACGAGGAGCACCAACGTCACCGGCCAACCAAGTCTGGCGCGAAAAACCATGTTTGTGCGTGAGCAATGAAAGGTGGTTCGAGGCCATGGTCACGCAGCTCGTATGCCAGTACCGCCTGTCACCTCATGATCCAAAAACGTCCACCGTTGTCCAAGCGAGCGTACGAATTTGTAACGGTCGTAACGGTTCTGGACCTTCGGAGCCTTACCCGGCTCGCGCCCCGTCGGCTCGACGAAGAGGTCGCGGAAAAGCGGCGGAAGTCAACGGCGTAGCATCATTCCGAATCGCGTACGCCGACGGCGATTACAACGTTTCCGAGTGAGCACGGCCGTCGCTTTTTGTTCGCGCCGGTCTCCGGTCCTCGGTCGCCGGTCCGCCGGTGAGATATCATTTTCGGCGGGAATCGGGTAAGATGCGCCCGTATTGAAAGAGAAATTCGTCCGCATCCGGCGCCGCAACGCCCGGCACGGGGATCTGAAGCCCGGCTTCAGGCCGGGGGATGTTTTCGAGATCCGAGGCGTGACCGGGGCGAGTCGATTCTCGGCCGCTGCGCCGGAAGACCGGCCACGACTCAGGCTCGGATTTCAACAACGATGAGCGGTTCCGCAGTTTTCGAGAAAGGTCGACGACCCCCGACGCTGTCCCCATGAGCCCGCCCGCGGTTTCCATCATCCTCTTCGCCCACGCCCCCTACGCGGGCTTCATTCCCGAGTCGCTGGGCTCGATTCTGAACCAATCGTACCGGGAGCTCGAGGTGATCGTGCTCGGCGACGGCTCGCGCGAGCTGGAGCAGGCGGTCGAGCCGTTTCGGGACGACCCGCGCTGCATGCTCTCGTCCCAGGGCGATCGGCCGTTTCTGCTCGCAGCCAACGATGAGATGAAACAGGCTCGCGGGCGCTATCTGGGTACGTGGAACAGCGACGACGTTTACGCCCCGGACCACGTGAAAGTGCTCGTCGAGGCGCTCGATGGGGACCCGGCGCTGGGTGGAGCGTTCGACAACACGGAGTACTTCGGCGCCGACGGGACCCTCGGCTCGATCGTGCCGCCGCAACGGGCCGGCCGCCTCGCCTCGGCGCCCCTGACGGTGCGCCATATCTTCCGCGAAAACATCATGACCGGACCTTCGTCGCTCGTGCGCAAATCGGCGTTCGAGCGGGTAGGCGGCTACGACGGGGACATCTACCTCAACTGCGACCTGCACTGGTTCTATCGGATCGCCGCCTATTTCCCCGTGCGGTACGTGGATTACGTCGGCGTTCGAAAGCGCGTCCACCCGCTGAACAACACGGCGGTCAACCCGCATTACGAGTTCGGGCTCAAGGAGCTGGAGCACATCCGCGATCACTATCCCGACGTCTACCGGCGCATCGGCGCGGCCGAGTTCAACAAGAAGCTCGGGCGGAAGTATTTCCGCCTGGGGCTCTACTACGAGCGGCGCGGCGAGCGGGAAAAAGCCCGCGCCGCTTACCGGGAAGCGATGCGCCTGAGAAAGTGGAGCCTGCGCTACGCGTGGGAATACCTGCGCTGCGGGCTCGCGGCAAAACCCCCCGTAGCGTGAACGGCCGGCGCGTCCGCCGCCCCCGAGATCCCCGGCATTACAGGAAAGGCGTGCGCTGCCGCGTTGACTTTTTCAGACAGGTCGACCATTTCTGGATGGAAGCACCTGGGAGGTTTTGAGGAATGACTCGTAACGGGATGAAATTCGGGGCACACTATCTTCCGACCTACGTGCCCGACCTCGACGGGCCGGTTGCGGAGTTTTATCAGCGGATGTTCGTGCAGATGGAGGAAATGGATCGGCTCGGCTACGACCACATCTGGGTGACCGAGCACCACTTCGCGACGTACGGAGGCACGCTGCCGCAGCCGCCGGTCTTCCTCGCGGCGGTCGCGCGCACCACGCAGCGCGTCCGCCTGGGCGTCGCGATCAACGTGTTGCCGCTGCACAATCCGCTGGAGGTTGCCGAAACCTATGCGATGGTCGACGTGATCTCCAACGGACGGCTCGATTTCGGCGTCGGCAAGGGGAGCGAATCGCACGAGTACAAGAAATTCGGCGTGAGCCAGCAGGAAGCCACCGGGAGGATGACCGAAGGGATGGAGATCCTGCGGCAGGCGTGGTCCGACAAGCCCGTCCAGTTCAAGGGCGAGTTCTTCCATTACGAAGGCGTGCCCGTGCTGCCCAAGCCGGTGCAGCGGCCGCACCCGCCGATCTGGGTCGGCTGCGCCCGCAGCGAGGAGAGCTTTCGCTGGGCCGGGGAGAACGGGTTTCACCTGATGACGCTGCCCTATCTTTACCGGGATCCCCAGACGCTGCCCCGGTTCGTCAGGGCCTACCGCGACGGGCTCGCCCGGGCGGGCCATGATTTCACCGCCACCGAGGTGCTCGGAAAGTTCCACATCTACGTCTCGAGCAGTCTCGACCGGGCGGTGCAGGAGGCGGGGCCGTATCTGGAAAACTACGTCGACGTGCACCGGGCCGCGGATCCGCAGCGCAGGGAATCGGGCCTGCTCACGGTCCGCGACCCGCGGACGCAACTCTCCGAGGGGTTCGTCATCGCCGGCGATCCGGAGCGCTGTATCGACACGATCGAGAAGTGGCGCTCCGAGGTGGGGCTCACCGCGATCTCGGGGACCTTTCACTTCGGCGGCATGCCCCAGGAGATGGCGCTGAAAAACATCCGCCTGTTCGCCGAGCGCGTCATGCCGGAGTTCAAGTAGAGAGAAATCCCGGGCAGCGCTGGAACCGGCAAACCCTCACGACGCTTGACCGGCGAACGCCGCCGGGCTTCTTCGTCTTCGCCGTGTTGTTGGACTTTGTCGCGTCCTTCAGGTATGCAAGCGAGAAAACCGTCTCGAGAACGGGGAGGTCTCCATGAAGATCTGTCACTACAACGACCAGCGGGCGGGAGCCGTCGTCGGCGATACCGTCTATCCGATCGGCGACGCTCTGGTCAAAGCCGGCCTGGTGCGCGACGGCTACACGATGGTCGAGATCGTCGACGCCCTCGCAAATCGACCGGACGCCATGCAATGCGCGCGGGATGCGGCGCGCGGCGGCGGGGGGATGCCGCTGCGTTCGGTCAAGCTGCTGGCGCCGATCACCAATCCGGGCTCGCTCTGGGCGGCAGCGGCCAATTACCGCGCTCATCAGGCCGAGATGGTCGGTCGGATGGGGAGCGCGGGCCGCGAAAACAGGACCAAGGACGAGCTGATGGCGGAGTTCTTCCTCAAGCCGAGCTCCTCGATCATCGGCCCGGGCGACACCGTCATCCTGCCGAAGATTTCCAGGCTGGTCGACTTCGAATGCGAGCTGTGCGCGGTGATCGGCAAGCGCGCGCGGCGCGTGAGCGAAAGCGACGCGCTGGACATCGTTTTCGGCTACACCATCTGCTGGGACATCAGCCAGCGTGACCCCTGGGGAAGAGGCATGCAGAACACGCGCAACATCCGCAAGGGCTTCGACACGTTCACGGCCCTGGGGCCCTGGATCGTCACGCGCGACGAGATCGACGACCCGCAAAACCTCTCGATCCGCGTGCTCCAGAACGGCCGGGAGGCGATGACGGCGCATACCAGCGACATGATCTGCACCCTGCGCGAGCACATTCGTTTTCTCACCTCGTGCCTCACGCTGCGCCCGGGAGACCTCATCACCACCGGCACGCCCGCCGGCGTGAGCAAGCTCAGTCACGGCGACCACCTCAAGGGCAGCATCGAGAAGATCGGCGAGATGGAGCTCGACGTCAGGGCCGAAGAATAGGAGAAAAGACCGCGATGCCGGCCGCTCCCAAAGCCAATCCGCCGTCGCGCGCGCTGCTCGGGCCGGGGCCGAGCCCGATTCATCCGCGCGTGCTCCAGAGCCTTTCCCTTCCGGTCGTCGGCCATCTCGATCCGGCGTTTCTGCAGATCATGGACGAAAGCATGGCGATGCTGCGGGAGGTCTTTCAGACCCGCAACCGGCTCGCCTTGCCGATGTCGGGCACGGGAAGCGCCGGCATGGAAACCTGCCTGGTCAATCTCATCGAGCCGGGCGATTCGGTGTTGATCGGCGTCAACGGGGTCTTCGGGACGCGAATGGCGGACGTGGCGGAACGCTGCGGCGCCCGGGTCGATCGGATCGAGGCGGAGTGGGGAACGGCGCTCGATCCCGAGCTTTTCCGCGCGGCCCTGAGAGCCAAACCCTACAAGCTCGTGGCGCTGGTCCACGCCGAGACCTCCACCGGAGTCCTCCAGCCGCTCGACGAGATCAGCGGCGTCGTGCGCGAGCACGGCGCGCTGCTCGTGGTCGACGCCGTGACCTCGCTCGGCGGCGCGCCCGTGCGGGTCGACGAGCTGGGAATCGACGCGTGCTACAGCGGCACGCAGAAGTGCCTGAGCTGCCCCCCGGGGCTGGCGCCGGTGACTTTCAGCGAGCGGGCGATGGAGGTGGTGCGCCGGCGCAAGACCAAGGTGCGAAGCTGGTATCTCGACCTGTCGATGATCGAAAAGTACTGGGGCGGGGAGCGGGTCTACCATCACACCGCGCCGATCTCGATGAACTACGCCCTGCACGAGTCGTTGCGGCTCCTCCTCGAAGAGGGGTTGGAGGCGGCATGGCGGCGGCACCGGGAAGTGCACGAGCTGTTCATTCGCGAGATGCAGCAGATCGAGATCGAGCCTGCGGTCGACGCAAAGATTCGCGCGCCGATGATCAATGCCATCCGCATTCCGGAGGGCGCCGACGACGCCGGGATCCGCCGGCGACTCTACGACGAGTTCAACATCGAGATCGGCGCTGGGCTCGGGCCGCTCAAAGGCAGGATCTGGCGGATCGGGTTGATGGGCCACGGGGCGCGCCCCGAAAATGTCGAGCTGTTGGTGAAAGCCTTGAAACGCGTGCTGTGATGGCGACCGGCTGAATCCTGCCTTGCTGCCGAGGCGCGGAGTCCGCGCCCCCGGCGCCTGTGCTGCGAAGCGAGACGCCGAATCACGGGTTCGCGTCGACGGGTACGACGAACTCCTTCCTGAGGTAGCCGGTAAGGCCGCCGTCGTTGTAGCGGACCTCCACCCAGTCGCCGGTTCTCCTGAGCAGCGTGACCTTCGTCCCGATGGTGAGCCGTGTAAGCGACTCGGAGGAGAAGTTGGGCTCCTTGCGCAGAGGGGTCGCGTACTTGATCTGGTAGAGGGCCTCGGGCCTCGATCTTTCGCCTGCCGCGGGCACGGCCCTGGGCTGCGGCTGGGCCGGCGCAGGGAGAACCGGCTGCGGCGCGGCCTTGCGGAGCGCGGCCTGGTTTGCGGGCGCGCTCCCCGCCGGTGCTGCGGCGGCCTGCTCTCCGGCGGGCCGGGCGAGCGCCCTTTCCCAGCTCACCAGCGTCACGATTTCCATCCCTTCGCGGACGAACATCAGCGGGCAGCGAATCACCGCGGGCTCGGTTACGATCTCAGCGAAGTTCCATCCGGAAACCTCCGCGATCGCCGCACGCTTGAACCGGGTGTCGGAGAGGCGGGAAGCGATTTCTTCGACCGCGCCGACCGCGCCGTCCGCGCCCACCCGCAGCTGGAGCACGAGACTGCCCATCAAGATCGGGTTTTTCTCCCCTTCCTCCCGGTAGATCTCGCGCAGCCTCATCAGCTGACTTTCGATCCGGGCGGCGATCTTTTCGATGTCGGGAGGATCGCCCTTCACCGCTCGAACGTCGAGGCCAAGCTCTCTGGCGAGGTAGACGACGTTTCCCAGGGCGACGTTCCATGTCGGTCGCTGCCTTTTCGGAGGAGCCTCCCGCTCCGAGCCGGCCGCAGGAGGACCGGGTTCCTGCGGCGCAACGCCGATCCGGAAAGCGAGAGCGATCAGCGCGAGCCCGAACAAGCCGGCCGCGACCGCGATCGTGACGCGCTTGCTCGAAAACCAGGGTTGTCCGGCCATGTTGTACCTCCGATGCGACGTCCCTCGCGAACGAAGCAACTACCGTACCGCCAGGAGCCGAAGGCGCGCTCGCAGAAGGGAATTCCCCGGCTTTGGAAACGCATTGGGGAGCGCGAGAGCCTTTTAGATCCCGGCAAAAGCCTCGCGCCGCGGATTTCGCGACGCAATTGTCCGTTGCGGTTCGACTGCCGCCAGACGAGAAGGGTCGCCGACGACCCCGCGCCGGACAATTTTCGACCGGCCGGGCGGAATCGACCGCCGCATCAGTGAGTTTCAAGTATGTAGACGGCGTACGTGGCGGCTCGTGGCCGAGGCCCGCTTCGTCGGGTTCAAGTGTTCAAAAGTTCCAAGGTTCAATGTGAAAACCAGAAATCGGAAATCGTTATTCTCCAGCTCCCGGCCCGCGTTCGATGGATGTCCGTCTACCAATGATCTCCTTGGTGAGTTGCGAGGCTCCGGCCCCCCAGCGTTCCGACGACATCCTCGAGATTTTGCTTGATCGACGGCGCGCCTGCAGCCTAAGATCGGCTCTCTCGATACGGGTTTCTCCTGGCGGGGGTCTCCAGAGAGACTCGGAAGGAGCACGCCGTGACCCGCTGCGGAGCGAAATTTTCGGCGGTATCGGTCGTTGCCGATCACCCGGAACATTCACCGACGCGGCGATGACCCGAAGCGGCACGTAAAAGGAGGAAGGAGGTCCCATGCCCATCGCTCAGCTTTTCACGGGCGTCGACCTTTACTACGAGTCCCACGGCAGCGGGGAGCCGTTGATCTTGATCCCCTCGACCGCTTACTCAGCGGAGGTCTGGAAACCGTCGCAAATGCCGCTCGCCGAAACGCTGCGGCTGGTGCTTCACGATCCCCGCGGCTGCGGACGCTCGGTCGCGGCGCAAGCGATCTACACGATCGAGCAGATGGCGGCGGACGTGGCCGCGCTGATGGAGCACCTGCAGATTCCCGCGGCGCACGTTCTCGGCCACTCGATGGGCGGCCGGATCGCCCTCTCCCTGGCGCAGAACTTTCCCGGCCGGGTAAAGAGCCTGATCCTGGCGGCGACCGGATCGGGGCCGGCGGGTCGCGCGGGCTCGGATTGCATCCCCGGGCTGCCGCACCGCTGGGTGCTGGAGCTCGTTGAAAAAGGGTTCGAGAAGTTCGTCTACGAGGAGATCTGCGAGTCGGACACGTTTTTCACGAAGACGTACCGGACTCGTTTCCCCGAAAGGGTCCAGGAGTTCTACCGCCGGGCCTGGGCGACTCACGCAAAGCTGCCCGAGTTCATTCGTCTCTGCATTGCGCGTCACAATTGGGAGGGAACCCACCGGCTCGGCGACGTGAAGGCGCCCGCTCTCGTGGTGGTCGGAGACCAGGACACGGGAGGAAGCGACCACGTGGCGCAATCGGCCGTCCTGCAGCAGAGAATTCCGGGCGCGGAGCTGCGGATCCTTCACGGCCAGTCGCACGGGTTTTTCTGGCAAGCCCCGGAAGAAACCAACGCAATGATCCGGGAATGGGTCGAGCGCCACCGATAGCAAGTAAAAGCAGCTCGTCGGGACGTAAGCGTCGGCCAACAAGGGCCGAGACCCTGGCTACAGACAGGTCCATGTTCAAGCCGTGCAAAGCGTTCAACCGCTTCGCTTCGTTCAGGCCGTGCCGCGCAAAGCGCGGCAGAAGCTCGCAAGTCGTTGCAGCCCCGGTCTTCGGTCCTCTTCGAACCTCGAGCCGCGAACGTCGAGCCGTTTTGGATGCGAGATACGGGCGGCGAAACGCGAGGCGTGCGAGGGGTTGGACGGCTGGAGGGGACACGTGCGTGCCCGTTTGCCCGGCGAGCCGTTCGGTCGGGTAAATGCGCCCGTTTGTGTGCGCGCGTCATGCTTGACCCGCGCTGAAAATGCCCCTATTCTGTGCGTTGTTCAAAGCTGGCACACCACTTGCTCGTGATCGGGCAAATGGTTCCGGCGTCGGGGAAAATAGCCGTGCGTAGGCCCAGAGCCCCCTTTTTCGTCCTCCTCCTTTTCCCCCTCCTGATGACCGCGGCGTTGCTCGCGAGCTCGCTCGACCTGGTATCGCTCCTGGACCTTCTCGCGAGCAAGAAGCCTATCGGCTCGCGGACGCCGTTGCCCTCTCCGTGGAACGACTTTCGAAGCCAGGCCGAAGCGCTCGTGGCCGTGGTCTTCAACTGGAAGCTGATCGTCTTCGGCGCGCTGACGACGGTCGCCGCGGCGATCGCGGGCATCTCCACGTGGAAGGCGATTCAGCTGGCGCGCGAGCTGCCGAAGAGCAGCGCCGCCGCCGCGACGGAGAAGGCGGCCGTCGCGGAAGCGGGGGCGCCCTCCCGAATCGGCAGACAGCTGCTGGGCGCCTCCCTCGCGTTCAGGATCGCCCGTTCGCTGGCGACGTTGCTCGCGGTGGTGGGACTGCTCGTCATCGGCGCGGTCTCCTACCGGGTGTCGGAAGCGATCGAGGCGCAGGTCACCGGGCGTGCGTTGATCACGGCGCGCACTCTCGCGGACGTTGCCGCTCCCCAGATCGCGGCGAAGGACCGCCTCGCCCTGAGCGCGCTCGTCGGCAGGTACGGTATCGGCAACGAGGTGGCCTACATCGTGATCGCGGATCCGAACGGCGACATCCTGGCGCATAACCTGGCGGAGACCCCGCAGGAGTTCGCCCGGGTCATGCCGGTTTTCCCCTCGCCGCAGAGCGCGGTCGATTTCAGGGGCGAATCGGTGATCGAGTCGCGCGCGATGATCGGCGGCGGACAGCTGGGCATTCTCTATTACGGGGTCCGGCGAAGCGCAGTCACTCGTGCCATTCGCAGCACGCTCTGGCCGATCATCGCGCTGGTGCTGGCGCTCTTTGCCGCCGGCATCCTCCTGGCGGCGCTGCTCGCCCGGCGCATCGCGCGGCCCATTGTGGCGCTCAAGGCCGGGGCCGATCGGATCAGCCGGGGAGAGTTCGACGAACCGGTGGGCGTGCAGTCGGCCGACGAAATCGGCGATCTTGCGCAGTCGCTCGAGCGCATTCGCTCGAGCCTTCACGCGGCGATGGTCCGGCTCAACCGCCAGCTGCGCGGTTCGGCGGAGCGCGAGCCGTAACGCGCCGCTGCTACGATCTCATCGGCAGGTAGATATCCATCGAAAGCAGGCCGAGACCTGGAGAATAGCGGTTTCCGGTTCCTGGTTTCCACATAGAACCCCGGAGCTCCTGGCATCTCGGTTTGAACCGCAGCGAAGCGATTGAACGGCTTGAGCGGTTTGAACTTACTTGAACATCTGAACCCCGCCAAGGTCCCGGCCGCGAGCCGACACGATGCGACATCTCAATACTTCCAGAGTCGCTAATAAGCTTCCTGCAGTGCCCGCGCCAGGCGCGTGAGCATCTCTTCGAAGTCCGCCAGCGCGTTGGCGCGTGGCGATCCTCCCAGGTGGGGCGTCACGATGACGTTGCGCAGAGCGAGCAGCGGGTCGTCGGCCCGACCGGGCTCCTCGTAGTGCGTATCGAGCCCGAACCCGCCGAGCCTGCCCGAGGCGAGCGCTTCGATCAGCGCCCGGCGGTCGACGAGGTGCGGCTGCGAGACGTTGACCAGCAGCGCTCCGGGCTTCATCGCCTCGAGCTCGCGCCGGCCGATGATGCCGCGGGTCTCGGGCCCTCCAGGCAGGTGCAGGGTGACGAAATCGCTCTCGGCCAGCAGTTCGCGCAGGTTGCAATAGCGCGCCTGAAGCCGCTCCTCGTCGTCGGCATCCGCGCGCCGGCGCTGGGTGTACAAAATGCGCATGCCGAAAGCCGCCGCGCGCGCGGCGACCTCCCGGCCAATCTCGCCGAATCCGACGATCCCCAGCACGCGACCGTAAAGCGTCTTCAGTCCCGTGATCCGGCCCCAGTTTCCGTTGGGCGTGTGGGCGCGGTCGTAGCGAGTCGGGGAGTATCCCGCCGCGCGCAGCTGCTCGTCGCTCACCCGGTTCGCGGTCTCGGGGATCTTGCGGGCGAGGGCGAGGAGCAGCGCGAACGCATGCTCGGCCGTGGCGATGTTGGCGCGCCGGCGGATCGTGAGCACTCTCACGCCGGTCTGCTCGCACGCGGCGCGATCGATGCCGCGGGTGAGCGTGCCATATTTCTGGATCAGCTTCAGTGTCCCGCCCGCTGCCTGGATTTCCGCGGCGCCGACGGGCAGCCCTTCGACGACGATCACCGCCGCGCCGGGAAGACCGGCGCGGAGCTCGTCGGGATCGCGCGCCAGCCGAACCTCGGCCGGATAGAGCGGCGTCACACGGCGTCGCAACCGCTCGCACCAGCCGGCGAAGTCGGGCTCGTCGTGCTCCATGAAATGGGCGAAGGCCGCCACCCGCTCTGGCGGGGCAAGCGGATCGAGGATCACCTGAAGGAGGCGCAGGAAAGGGTCGTCCTCGACGGCCAGAATCGGGCGCGGCGGCTGAGCCATGGGGTCGAGCGCTACTCGCGTCCGGGCTCGGGATCGACTTCGAGCGCCTTCAAAAATCGGGTGAGCATGTTGTAGGCGCCGACGAGCATCGTCAGCTCGACGATCTGGCGCTCGGTGAAGTGCGCCCGGAGCCGGGCGAACACTTCGTCGGGGACCTCTACCGTGGTGGTCATCGCGTCGACGTAGGCGAGCAGCGCGCGCTCCCGCTCGCTGTAGAGCGACGGCGATCTCTCCCAGTCCGCGAGCCCCTCGACCTGTCGAGGCGTCAGACCCTCCCGCAGGGCGTACGCCGGCGCGTGGGCGCGCACGACGTAGTCGACCTTGTTGAGCAGCGCGATCCGGATCACCGCCAGCTCGCGGCACCGGCCGTCGATCTCGGTGCGCCACCGCACCGCCTGGTTGAGCTCGAACCAGGCCTCCGCGAGCGCCGGGCTGTGAAGCATCAAGCGGTAGATGTTGATCAGCCTCCCGCCGCGTGCGCCGCGGATCTTGTCGATGAGCCCGGCCAGCTCGGGACGACTCCGTTCGTCGATCGAGGAAACGCGCGCCATCGGTCCCTGCCTCGAAACCCGCCCTCTTCAGGCACCCAACCGGCGGGCGATGAAGTTCTTGACGACCTCGACGGCGCGGTCGGTTTGCGGCCCGGGCCTGGCGACCCAGCGATGCTCGCAGCCGAGGAACAGCTCGTATTCGATCTCGCCGCCGGCCTTGCGGTAGGCGGCGACGAAGCGCTCCTGAACCTCCGGCAGCACGTTGTCGTCCAGCTCTCCCTGCATGATGAGCATGGGCGGCAGCGCGACGGCTTCTCCGCGTTCGAGGATCTTCTGGGGATTGCCGTCCAGGATCGTCTCCCAGGGGTTGAAATAGATTTCGCTGTTCCGGATCAGGTTCTCGCGCTGCATCTTCTTCGCCTGCTCGTAGCGCGCGAGCGGATCGCTGATCGGAGAACGCGCCACCGCGTATCTCAGCGTCGCATCCATGGCCGGGGCTTCCGGCAGCGGCAGCGCCGCGTAGGCCGGGTGGCGCGGCCGCATGGCGCAAAGCTCGATCACGTGTCCGCCGCTCGAGCTCCCCAGGCCGCCGAGCGTGGCCGGATCGCCGTTCCACCCGGCGGCCTTCGCCTTGAGCCAGCGGATGCCGTAGTGAGCGTCGGCGACCGAAGCGGGATAGGGCGCTTCGTCGGCCAGACGCAGGTCGATCGCCACGACCAGGATGCCGCTCGCGGCCAGCCGCTCGTCCATGGGCTGGTTCGCGGTGCGGTCCTGGTCGTTCCACGCGCCGCCGTGCAGATCGATCAGCACGGGGAAAGGCCCGGCACCCTGCGGCTGGTAGATGCGCGCCATCAGCACCCGCGAAGGACAGCGCCGGAACTCGACGTCCCACGTTTTGACCTCGAATCGCCCTGCCGGATCGTAGCTCGCCGCCATGGCTCCCCTCGCTTTCGAATCTGCGAACTCGCGAACGCTCACGCCTGTTTCCCCGTCGCTAGCGCCGCCCGTAGAGCTTGTCGATGAAGCCGCTCTTGCGCATCTCGTCGACGAAGCGGAGGTCGACGAGATCCTCGGCTTTCGCCTTGCCGGCGCGCGGGTCGGCGAGCGCCTGGATCTCGAGAGTGTTTCTGAGCCCCTCCACGGTCGGGTAGGTATCGTCGACCAGCAGCTGGACGTTGGCCGCGTAGGCCCCTTCGAGCACCTCGCGGCCGAGTCCCCTGGTGTACTTTTGCATGACGCGGATCGACTCTTCCTTGTGGGTCTTGTAGTAGTGGCCGGATTCCGCGAGCGCTCGCACCACCCGGCGCACCTCGTCGGGTTTCTCGCGGATCCTTTGCCGGGTGGTCACGCTGCAGTTGAACTGGAACGGAACCTTCAGTTTGGCCATATCGATGATGACCTTGAGGCCGGCCTTCTCCGCCTGGATGCGCTCGCCGTCGGTGACGACGGTGAAGTCGGTCTGGCCGTTCAGCACGGCGGCGAGGCGGGCCGGCGCCCCGCCGACGGTCACGGCCTTGATGCTGTTGTAGGGAATCCCGACCTTCATCAGGGCCAGCCGCAGGGCGAAATCCGCCGAGGTGCCCGGGATATGGACCGCCGCCGATCGCCCTTTGAGGTCTTCCGGGGAGCGGATGCTCGCGCTCCCGACGATGAAGTAGGGCAGGGTGTTCATCTGGCTCTGGATGATCGCGATCTCGGCGCCGGCCAGTCTGGCGTTGATCACGGCGGTCCCCACCGCGCCGCTATAGCCGAGGTCGCCGGCGATGAGGCTCTGGATGCCGCG
The DNA here is from genome assembly GCA_035574315.1 of Candidatus Zixiibacteriota bacterium. Classification (NCBI taxonomy): domain Bacteria; kingdom Pseudomonadati; phylum Candidatus Zixiibacteriota; species Candidatus Zixiibacteriota bacterium. The sequence goes on along the minus strand of DATLYW010000028.1, from coordinate 104,476 downwards.
CACGCTGCCGTTGATGAAGACGAGGTCCAGATCCAGACCGTGCTTCTTGAAGATCCCCGCCTCCTTCGCGAGCCAGTAGATCACCGACGAGCTCGTGGAGTCCGAGATGTAGGCGATGTAGGTCTTAGCCTCGGCGCCGGGGGGCCTGGCCGAACCGAGCACGAGCGCCGCAACCACGCACCACGACACGAGCCTGAATCTCATTTCCGCTCCTCCTTTCCGGTGCCGCGAACCGAGTCCAGCCGATCCTTATCGCATCTCGAACCGCGCAACAAGGCTTTTCCAGCCACGCCTCCTCACTTCAGGCTGCGCCAGTTGGCGATCGCCACCCCCAGTCCCGCGAGGGCGAAGCCGGCCATGAGCAGATACATGCGGGCGTAACCCAGGGTCTCGACCGCCGCCCCCGCTATGAAGCCGCCTGCGCCGTAGCTCAGCGGATAGGCGATGGAAAAACTCGCCATGGAGCGGCCGCGATGGCGCGGGTTGGCGCGTTCCATCGCGAAGGCGAGCGTCGTCGAGCTGCCGATCGCCACGCCGAGGATGTAGAGAATTCCGCTGATCAGCAGCCCCGCGAGGCTGGAAGCGCTCACGACCAGGAGGAAGGCGAGGATCTGAAGAATGAAAGCCGAGAAGAGGGCCGTGCTCCGGCCGATGCGGTCGGAGAGGCGGCCGAGCAGCGGACGCGAGAGCATGCTCGCGGTCCCGCTCACCACGTAGAAGAAGCCGATCGATCCGAGGCCGATCTCGCGCGCATAGAGAACGATGAAGCTGTTGATCGCCGGCATCGTCAGCTGAAGGCAGAAGTGCAGCGCCGACGGCAGCAGCACGTCGCGCTCGACGAGTCCGAGCAGCGCCCGCGGCCCGGGCTCGATTTCATCGGCTTGCGTCTCCGGCTTTCCGGAGCCGACATGGCGCCGGAGCAGGGCTCCGCAGCCGGCGGAGACGGCCGCGAGGGCGGCGGCTCCGATGAAAACCGCCCGGAAGCCGCCGAACGGAGCGTCGAGCAACCACAGCGCGGCCGCCGGAAAGAGCACGGCGGCGCTGTTCTGCACGCCGCTGTAATAACCCGACGCCTCGGCCCGCCGGGAGCGCGGTGCCGCCCGCGCGAGCAACGAGTAGCCTCCGGCATTGAGCCCGGCCCAGCCGATTCCGCGCAGGCCGTTCGCGAGCATCGTGACGGCGACAAAAGGCACGAGGCAGAGGAGTACGCTCGCGGTCTGGAGCAGGTTTCCGCCGACGATGACGCGCGCCTCACCCCGGCGATCCGCCCAGTGGCCCATCAGGGGTCGGACGACAACGCTGGTAACGGCGAACGACGCGAGCACGAGCCCGACGGTGAAGGGGGTCCCTCCCAGATGGGTGATGTAGAGCGGCAAGGTCGGCAGCAGCGTGAAGTGCTGCGCATAGCCGAAGATCTGCGCGAGGCAGAGAAGCGCAAAGGCAGCCGTCCAGATCGATTCGGAAGATCTCGCCGGCATGGCTCATTCGTGTGTCTGTGACTATGGAGACGACGTATCGTAGCGGCTCGTGGCCGAGACCCGCTTCATCGGGTTCAAATGTTCAAAAGTTCCGGGGTTCGATGTGAAAACCGGAAACCGGGAACCGAAAGACGGAAATCGTTATTTTCCAGGCCGCGGCCACTTTCAGTGTGAGAATGCTCATGCCGGCCGCCCGCTCCGAGGGCATGGGGCATCCTGGGCTCAATAGCCAAGGGCCGCCGGGATGTCAAGATAAGAAACAATTGTTGAACCGCCGCGCAGGATCGACTAGATTCAAGCTGCCTGACCGCGATGTTCCCGGAGGGACGTCGGGGCGGCCGCGATCCGCCGGCGGATGGAACGTCGTGAGAGAGTCGGCGGTTCGGACGACGGAAGCAGCGCTGGCCTTGCCAAGAGGATGCGCCGAGGAGATCGCTGGAGCGAAACGCGAACGCGCGGGGCTCTCGAGCCGTGAACGCTGCAGATCGTTCGGCAGGAAAAGAAATCCAGTTCATCGTCAGCGAAGCGGCGGGCGCGGTGTCGGGGCTTCTCCTGAAGCCGGACGGCGCAAGCTCGCTGCTCGTTCTCGCGCACGGAGCGGGCGCAGGGATGCGCCACAAGTTCATGGAGGGCATGACGCGCCGACTGGCCGCGCGCGGGATCGCCGTCCTCCGGTATCAGTTTCCCTACATGGAAAGGCGCGCCAAGCGGCCCGATCCGGAATCCGTGCTGCTGGACACGGTGCGCGCCGCAATAACCACCGGGCGCAAGTGCTCGGGGGGGCTGCCGCTCTTCGCCGGCGGCAAGTCGATGGGGGGTCGCATGGCTTCGCTCGTGGCCGCGCGCGACCGACCGGAGGACGTGCGCGGGCTGATCTTCTTCGGCTATCCCTTGCACCGCGCGGGAAGACCGTCCGGCGACCGGAGCCGCCACCTGTCGGAGATCCAAACGCCGATGCTTTTCCTGCAGGGCTCGCGTGACGCGCTCGCGGATCTGAAGCTGCTCCAGCCGGTTTGCGCGGGCCTGGGAAAGCGAGCCGAGTTGTTCGTTCTCGAAGGCGGGGACCACTCCTTTCGCATGCCAAAAAGCGCCGGGCGATCCGACGAAGAGGCGCTCGATACGGCCGCCGCCAAGACCGCGTCCTGGATCGCCGCGGTGCTCGCGCGGTCCCGCTGAACTGCCACACCGCTGAACTCTGCCGTTGACACCGGCAAAGCCCATCGGTTACGCTCGGCGCGGCGTGCGGTTGAGGCACGGCAGGACCGGTTGATCCGGGCGGGGGGAAAAGCGATGAGCGCCGGAACGTGGATTGTTGCGCTGCTCGCGGCGGCGCTGGCGGCGGCCGCCGAGGCCCAGACTCCTTATTACCAGGGCAGGACCATCCGGATCGTCGTCGGCTATCAAGCCGGGGATACGCACGATCTCTGGGCGCGGACCTATTCTCGCTACATGGGAAAATATCTGCCCGGCAGTCCCGATTTCGTCGTGCAGAACATGCCGGGCGCGGGCTCCATGGTCGCCGCCAACCACATCTACAACGTGGCGAAACCCGACGGCCTGACCATGGGGCTGATCGCGCCGGGGCTCTACCTGGCGCAGATCACGGGCAACAGGGAAGTGAAGTTCGACTGGGGCAGGTTCACCTGGATCGGCACCCCGGAGCACAACGGAACCCTGTTGTTCATGCGCGCCGACGCGCCCTACCGGTCCATCGAGGACATCCGCAGAGGCAAGGAGCCGCCCAAGTGTTCGGCGACGGGGGTGGGCACGAGCGGTCACCTGATCCCGCGCCTGCTGGAGGAGACGCTCGGCCTCAAGTTTCAGCTCGTCACCGGCTACCCGGGGGGTGCGGAGCAGGATCTGGCGCTGGAGCGCGGCGAAGTGCAGTGCCGCGCGATCACCGTGGCCGCCTTCTTCGGGCGCGAGCCGTTCATCGGCTGGCACAAGAGAGGGTTCGTGCGCATCTTGATTCAAACGTCGCGCAAGCGCCATCCGAAGATTCCCGACGTGCCGACGCTCTGGGAGCATATGGAAAAGGAGAAGACGGGCGACGGCGCGCGCCGGCTGGCGACGATTGCGCTCGGCGCGGGCGGTTTCGGCTCGTGGCCGGTCGTCTCTACGCCGGGCCTTCCTCCGGACAGGGTGAAGATGCTGCGCGATGCTTACGCCAGGACGCTGCAGGACCGAGAGCTGGCCGAGGAGGCGAAGAAGCGGGGATGGGAGCTGCGGCCCGTTGCGGGAGAAGAGCTGGAGGAGCTGGCGCGGGAAGTGAGCTCCCAGCCGGCGGACGTGGTCGAGCGGATGAAAAAGCTCATGGGCCGCTGACGCGCTGGGATTCGGCGCGGTGGGGGAGGCCTGCCGCGGAGCCGCGGTCCACCCTGTTCAACCCGGATTCCGCAGTCAGTCTCGCATTGACGCGGGCCGCGACGGGCAGCGCCTTCCGGGAGCTTCACCGCGCCACGCAGGACGAGATCTACGTTCGATGAACGACGCGAGAATCGATCTCTTTCCGTTTACCGCGGAGGTGGTCGCGGCGCGCTTCGGCATGCCGGTCAAACCCACCGTCATCTTGATCCGGTGGCCGGTGGTGATCGTCTGCTGTTACCTGGTTCTCTATCCGGCGACGCCGCGAATTCCCGAGGCCGCCCTCTACGGCTTCATCGTCGCCTACATCGCTTCCAACGTGGCGCTCTATTTCGTGTCGGAGCGCCGCTTCGAGCAGGCCGCGTTCTACTCGCCTCTGGTGATCGCGGACACCGCGTTGCTCACGTTGTCGCTGGTCATCAACGGCAACGTCGAAGCCGAGTTCTACCTCACCTATTTCTTGCTCATCATCATCTGCTGCATCTTCGAGGACCCCAAGATCCTCGCCGCGATTTCCGTTCTGGCGCCGGCGGTCTACATGTTTCTGCTGTTTCGTTCGCCCCGGGATTTCCAGCCCGACGTTTTTCTGCGGCTGCCGTTCCTGTTCATCGTGGCGCTTTTTTACGGCTATTTCACGCAGCTGGTCCGCGCGCAAAGGGCGCTCAAGGAGGAGGCGGAAAAGCGCGACCAGGGAAAGAAGGAGGCGCTCGACATCGTGTCGCACGAGTTTCGAACGCCGCTCAATCTGATCAGCGGGTACGCGCAGGCGCTGAAGCGCGGCACGCTGGGCCCGGTCAATTCCGAGCAAGCCGAGGCGCTCGCCAAGATTCTCCGTCAGTCCGATAACCTGCTCTACATGGTGAACAGCATCCTCGAGCTGGCGCGCCTGGAAGCCGGCGAGCTTTCGGTGCAGCCGGAAGAGATCCCGCTGGCGGAATACCTGAACGAGATGAAGGTCGCCTACGAGGTGCCGCTTTCCAAGCCGATCCTGTTGACGTGGTCGATCCCGCCCGATCTCCCGACCATTCGCTCCGACCGGGCCAAGCTGACGGTGATCCTGCAGAACCTGATCAACAACGCGATCAAGTTCACCGACGCAGGCAACGTCTGGGTTTTCGCGCGCCACGACCGGGACAGGGGGCAGGTGGAGATCGAGGTCAGAGACACCGGGATCGGCATCCCCAGGGAAGCCCACCGATGGATCTTCGACAAGTTCCGCCAGCTCGACCCGTCTTCCACGCGCACCCGCTCGGGAGTCGGGCTCGGGCTTCACATCGTAAAGGTGTTTACCGATCTCCTGGGCGGAACCATCCGGTTGGAAAGCCATCCGCAGCGCGGCTCGGCCTTTACCATCGCTCTTCCCCTGTCGGCCCCGCCGTCCGCATGAGAACCGCCTTCGGCGGCCGTTCAAGCCGTTCGAGCCATTCAATCGCTTCGCTCCGTTCAAGCCCTTGGCGCGAAGGGCGCGGCGGAAACGCGAGACTCCGGACCCCCTGGACTCGGGACGCCGGCGAAACCGGACCAGGCCCGGCGTTCTTGGCGCGCTGAGGTTTTTCTGGTCACGGCTCGCGCTGACGCCGAGGGCCTCGAGCCTCGACCTTCGACGGAAACCGGAAACTTACGGTACCCCCGGAGGCTTGTCCTTGGGATCGTAGTATTCCTGCGTGAACTGCGGCTGGCGCTTTTCGGTGAAAGCCGCGGAGCCCTCGTCGTAGTCCTTGCTCTGGCGCAGGTGCTGGTAGAACTGGCGGTGCAGCTCGAACCCCTTTTCCCAGCCCTGAATTTCGTAGAGCAGCTTGTAGATGTACTCCTTGGTATGGGCCGCGATGAGCCGGCCGTTGCGGTTGATCGTCGCGCACAGCTCCAGACAGTCATCGATCAGGCGGTCGGGCTCGCAGATTTTTTGCACCAGGCCCAGCCGGAAAGCGGTTTCGGCGTCGATCATCTGCCCGGTGAGCGCGAACCAGAAAGCCCAGCCGGTCGGCAACTGGCAGACGTAGCTCGGCCACGCGGCCATGTGGGACCAGCGGACCTCCGAGCAGCCGAACCGGGCCGACGGGACGCAGTAGCGGATGTCGCAGGCGAGCGCGAGATTGAAGCCTCCGCCCACGGCGTAGCCGTTGATCGCCGCGACGATCGGTTTGTGCATCTCCAGGGCGCGCAGGTTGGCGTACTGGCGCGGTCCCGAGCGCGGTCCCTTCATCTCGCCGCGCGCGAACGCGAGGTTTTCCTTCAAGTCGCCGCCGACGCAAAACGAATCGGCCGTCCCCGTGAGGATGATCGTCCACACGTCGTCATCCTCCCTGGCCCGCTTCCAGGCGTCGTCGAGCGCCCAGTAGAGGTCGCGGCCGATCGCGTTCTTCTTCTCCGGCCGGTTGAGGCGGATGAGCGCGGTGTGCGGCTCCCGTTTTTCGTAGACGACGATCGGTTCGGACATGACTCCTCCTCGTGCAGGCCCCGGCGCGATCGCCGCGCCGCGCGCGCCGGTTCAGTAGAGCACTCTTTCCTCTTCGAGCCGGGCGATCTCCGCGTCGCTCAGCCCCAGCAGATTCCTCGCGATCTCGCGCGTATGCTCGCCCATGAGCGGCGCCGGGCCGCGCACCCGGCCCGGTGTTTCCGACAGGCGAACGGGGACGCCTTCGGTTACGACCTTGCCGGCTTCCGGCTCGTTCAACGCCACGAGGAACCCGGTCGCGCGGTACTGCGGGTCGCGCTCGAACTGATCCTCGACGTCCTGCACGACCGCGGCGCAGACGCCGATCGCTTGCAGCGTCTCCATCACGTGATAGGGATCGTGCCGACTCGTCCACGAGGTTACCCAGCGGTCGAGATCGTCCCTGTGGCGCACGCGCCCGAGGTGGGTCGCGAATCTCGGGTCGGGCTCGAGCCCGGCTCGTTCGAGAAGCGCGGCGAACCGTTGCCACTCGTCCTCGCGCTCGACCGAAATCACGCACCAGCGATCGTTTCCCGCGCAGCGGTAGGCGCCGTAGGGCGCCGCGACGAGGCTGTGGTTGCCCGTGGGCCGCGGCTCGGTCCCGTTGACCGAGTATTCGAGGTAGCGGGGCCCGAGCAGCGACGCGCCGATCTCGACCTGCGCGCTGTCGATCCACTGGCCGCGCCCGGTCTTCTTGCGGTGGATGAGGGCGAGCACGACGGCGAACGCGCCGGTGACGCCCCCCATGAAATCGGGGTGCTGTGTGCGCGGCTCCGCGGTCGCGGTTGTCGCGCCGGGGTAGTTCCACAGGTAGGTGGTTCCCATCGTGTTGCCGACGTTGGGGCCGTACGTGAGGTCGGCGGCGTGCGGCCCGGTGCAACCCATGCCCTTGACCCGGATCAGGATGCAGCGCGGGTTGATCTCCCTCAGCCGCGGATAATCGAGTCCCCATTTCTCGAGAACACCCAGGCCGAAGTTTTCCACCAGCACGTCCGCCTTCCGCAGAAGCTCGCGCACCAGCTCGCGCCCCTTTTCGGTCTGCATGTTGACGGTGAACGATTTCTTGCCGCGCTGGAGCTTGATGAAATCCGGCTTCTTGTTCCAGAGCGCCGGGTCCTCCCCGCGGTGGCCGTCCCCCCGGAGACGGGTTTCGCAGCGGATCACCTCGGCGCCGAACTCGCACAGTACGCGCGCAACCGTCGGGCCGGCGGCCCCGGTGGTCAGCTCGACGACCCGAATTCCCTCGAGCGGCAGTCGCGTCATCGTCAGATCACCCCCTCGGCCCGCAGGGCAACCAAGTCCTCCTTGTTCATTCCCAGCTCGCCGCAGTAGATCTCTTCGTTGTGCTCGCCGACGAGCGGAGCGGTCCGCGTCACGCGGCCCGGGCTCTCGCTCAGCCTCGGAACCGGGCCGAAGTGGAGGTACCTGCCCACGGCCGGGTGCGCCATCTCGGTAAAGATGCCGCGCGCCTTCACCTGCGGGCTGTTCATGAACTCGCCGACCGTGTTGATCGGCGTGACGCTGATGCGCCGCTTTTGTCCTTCCTCGTAAAGCTCTTCCTTGGTATGGCGCAGGCAGAATTCCGAGATCGCCTTGTGCACCGGCTCCGGGTGCCTGCGCCGGTAGGCCATCTTCTCGAATTCCGGCCCGGAAATCGACGGCGGGCGGCCCATCCAGTCGACCAGACGGCGCCACTGCTCCACGGGGATGATGAAGATGCGCGCGTAGCCGTTCTTGGTCGGATAGGGATCGTAGAGATCGGTCTCCTCGCCCTTGCGCGACGCGCGCGCCGGCTTGGCGCCGCTGTGGCTGTAGTGGGGGACGAAGTAGCCGGCGATGTGCGCCGCGCATTCGTGCATCGAGACGTCGACGTGCTGCCCCCGGCCGCTTTCCAGCCGGTGGTAGAGCGCCACCGCGATGCCGAAGGCGCCGTACGTCGAAGCCATGCCGTAGGCGATCTCGCCGGGCGGCTGCAGGGGCGGCTCTCCGGGCTCGCCCGCGAGATAGAGCAGGTTGCCCAGCGCCAGGCCGGCGATGTCGTTGGCCTTGTAGTCGCGCCAGGGGCCGCTCTGCCCGAACGGCGTGATCGAGGCGACGACGAGACCGGGATTGACCGCGCTGAGCTCGGCGTACGTAAGGCCCAGCTCGGCGCAGCGCGCCGGACGGAGCGTCTCCAGGACCACGTCGGCGCGGCGCGCGAGCTCCAAGAAGATGGCCCGCCCGTCCGGATGCGCGACGTCCAGCGTGATGCCGCGCTTGTTGGTGTTGTAGTGGAGAAAGTAGAGGCTCTTTTCGGGATGAGGCACGCCGTCCTTGAAGGGGGGGATACGCCGCGCCTCGTCGCCGCCCGGCGGCTCGACCTTGATCACGTCGGCGCCCATGTCCGCGAGCAGCTTGCCGCAATGGAAGCCGAGCGGGCCCGCGAGATCGAGAACTCGATAGCCGGTCAACGGAGGAGCTGTCTGCTCGAGATCGGTCATCGGCGGCTCGCGCCGGGCTTGCCGGCGAATCGGTGCCGCCACTGTTACTCGGATCGAGCGACCGTGTCAAGGCGCGAAGCTTTCTTGACGAGCGGGGCACGGGCCTGCTATAGGGGCGCGAGACCGCTCGCGCGCCCCGCGGCGCGGGAGAGCCGATCGTGCTGAACGGAAAGCTCCGCATCGCCCCTACCTGCTATCACGTCCTTCACCAGGTGCCGGTGAGCGTCGCGCACGAGATGAGCTATCTTTACGACGAGGGGTTGCACGACGCCGAGGGCGGGCCCGCCTACGAGCTGCTGCACGACTCGATCGTTCCTTTCGGCCTGGAAAAGCTCGGCATCTCGCAAGCGATGAAAGAGAAGTCGGTCGACATCGCGCTCGACGTTCAGTCGCGCACTGTTTTTTTCCAGCGTGCTCGGGGCGCCGATCTCTACATCATCGCGGGCTGGAGAAACCAGCACACCAACGTCTGGATCGCCCCGCCGGGCATCCGCTCCCTCGCCGATCTCAAGGGAAAGCGCGTCGGCATCAGCGACTTCAACAGCATTCGCCACTGGGCGATCCAGATTCAGCTGAAGAAAGCCGGGCTCGACCCGGAGCGCGACGTCGAGTGGGTACGGATCGGGGTCGCTCCCGTGCTGCACATGGAGGCGATCCGCAGCGGGCGTGTCGAGTGCGCCCCGGTGCCGACCTGGCGCGCCGAGGAGCTCCGGCGGGACGGTTGCAACGTTCTCGTCGCGCCGGCGGACCAGTATCCCCGGGGCCGGCCCGAGCGGGTCATCGCCGCGACGGGGCGGATCCTCGAGCAGCGGCCGGACATGGTCAAGAGCTTTCTCAAGGGCATGATCCGCTCCTACTGGTTCATCCGCGACATGCCGCGCAACCACGAGTACGTGACGCTGCTCGAAAAGAGGCTTCGCCTTTCGAGCCCCGATCCCGAGGAGCGCGATGTCGACCGCCCCGCGCGCACCGCCGTGGACCTCGAGGCGATGCCGTTCCCGATCGACGGGAAGGCCACCGGGTTCGAGGAAATGCTGCAGGAAGAAGAACGGCTCGGAGAGCTGAACTACGACGTTCCGCCGATCCGGGAGGTTTGCGCTCAGGACCTGGTGAGCGAGGCCTTTCGTGAGCTGGCGGAGCGCAAGGAGCTCGAAGCGGAATACCGCCGCGCGCGCGCCGTCGCGGAAAAATGGGGGTACTGACGCCGCCCGAACTTCGACGTCCCAGGTCGCCGGTCCAGCGCCCTCGGTGCGAGAGCCCGGTGCTCAAGCTCCCGGTTTGAAAGCTTGCGCGGCTCGAAACTCGGGACGCCGGACCCCAGACCCGAATTCTTGAAATCACCGGTCCTCCTCATCGATTTCGGCAGCACCTATACGAAGGCGGTCGCCGTGGACCCGAAAACCGCTGCCGTGCTCGGCGAAAGCCGGGTCCCCTCCACCGTCGAAAGCGACGTGGGCGAGGGACTTGTTGAAGCGCTCAGCCTCTTGCACGAACGCCACGGCGTCTTTTCACGCAGGCCCGACAGCCTCGAGGTCCTGGAAGAATGTTCGGCGCTCGCGTCGAGCAGCGCGGCGGGCGGCTTGAAAATGGCCGTCGTCGGTCTGGTTCCGGGACTGACCGTCGAGGCGGCACGCGCGGCGGCGCTCGGCGCGGGCGCCAGGCTGATCGGAGCCTGGTCGTTCAAGCTCGATGAGGCAGCGCTCGCCGAGATCGAGAGCCGGCGCCCCGATATGATCCTGCTCACCGGAGGCACCGACGGGGGCGATTCAGCGACGATCGTTCACAACGCTCGCCTCCTCGCCCGCTCTTCGCTCACCGCCCCGGTGGTCCTGGCGGGAAATCGCGCCGCCGCGGGCGAGGTCCGCAGCGCATTCGAGAGCGTCGGGAAAGAAGTCCGGGTCGTGGCCAACGTGATGCCGCGTCCGGGCATGCTCGACGTCGAGCCGGCACGGCAGGAAATCCGGCGTCTCTTCATGGAACACATCATCCGGGCGAAGGGGCTCGACCGGATCCGTCCGTGGATTTCCTCCGTGACGCCGACACCGATGGCGGTCCTCGAAGGGGCGAGAATCGCCGCCGAAGCGATCGGACGCGGCGAGCTGCTCGTCGTCGACGTCGGCGGCGCTACGACCGATGTTCACTCCGTCGGCTGGGGCAAGGCCCCCGGGCCGGGGCTGGTCGAAGCGGCTCTGCCGGAGCCGTTCGCCAAGCGCACCGTCGAAGGCGACCTCGGGATTCGGTGTAACGCCCGGACGATCGTCGAGCGCGTGGGATGGGCGGATTTCGAGGGCATGCTCCGGGCCGCTTTTCCGCAATACCCGTGGTCGCGGGAGCGGCTTGCCGCCTACGTGGATGGCGTCAGCCGCGAGACCGCGCGGCTCCCCGAGGAGCCATGGCAAGAGGCGGTGGATGCCGGTCTGGCGCGCGCAGCGGTCGATCTCGCGGTCGAGCGCCACGCGGGCCGGCGGGAGCGGATCGTCGCTCGGGAAGGCGAAGCGTGGGCCTACTACGGCAAGGACTTGAGCGAGACGCGCACGGTCGTCGGCACCGGCGGGATCTTCGTTTACAATCCATACGCAGCCTATATTCTCGGCGGGGCTCCGGACCGAAGCCGCCGCGCTCAGGTGCTGCGTCCGGCGAATCCGGAGCTCTACGCCGATTCGTCGTACCTTCTCTACGCCGCGGGCCTGCTCTCGCAAAGCCACCCCGAGGCGGCTTCGAGGATCTTTTTGAGCTCGACGAAGCGGCTGGCCCCTTTACAAGCCGGCTTGTGAATTGCGAAAAGCCGGGGTTTCTGGTTTCCGGTTCGAGGTTCGAAGTTCGGGAAGGGCGAGCGGTCAACAGTGAGCAGAAAGGCGTTAGCGCGCCGAGAACGCCCGGCCTGGTCCGGTTTCACGGCGTCCTGCTTCCACGGTCCCGAACCTCGCGTTTCTGTCGCGCTCCGCGCGGCAACGGCCTGAACGGAGCGAGGCGGTTGAACGTTTTGAACGGAAGCGTAGCGACTTTTTCCTGGACGGCGCGCGGCCGATAGGCCGCAGCAGGAGGCCCCCATGATCCGCGTCTGCTTTCCGGTCTGGTTGTGCACGTTGTTCGTTTCGCTCGCCGCCGGGCGGCCGGCGCTCGCCGCGCCGGAGCTCGAAACCCTGACCATCGGCTATTCGTCTTTCTCGGGCGCTTACGTTCCTCTCTGGATGGCGGTGGAAGAGCGGCTCGGGATCAAGCACGGCCTGGACCTCAAAGCGATCTATGCGGGCAGGATTCGTCCTCAGCAGCTGCTCGCCAGCGGCGAGGTGCCTTACGTCGTTGCAACGGGGACCGGAGCGCTCACCTCACACGTGCTCGGCGTCAAAGACCAGGCCATTATTCTCACGTTCATCAACAAGGTGGGCTCGGGGCTCTTCACACGGGCCGAGATCAGGAGCGCTGAGGATCTGCGCGGCAAGACCATCGCCACCGGGCGCCCCGGAGCTTTCGCGGATACCATGGTACGGTACGTGCTGCGCGCCAAGCTGGGGCTCGTGCCGGACCGCGATGTCAGGCTTCTGCCGGTCGGCGAGGCGGCCTTGACCTTTCCGGCTCTCGAGCGCGGCATCGTGGAGGCTGCTTCCCTGACCATGCCGTATACGCTCGTGGCGAAGAAGATGGGTTACCGCGAGCTGATCGACTACGACAGAGCGGGCGTCGTCTATCCGTACAATACCGTGACCACGCTGCGGCGCACGCCCGAGAAAAACCCGGATCTCGCGGAAAGGCTGCTCAAGACGCTGATCGAAGGCATCCACGTCTTCAAGGCGAGCAAGCAGAAGAGCCTCTCCGTGATGGGGAAGTACATGCGCGGGGCGAGCGGCGAGATCCTCGAAGAAACCTATCGCTACACGCGCCCGAACATCGAGGACGTTCCGCTTCCTTCCGTGGAAGTAATCAAGGCGGCTCTGGAGATCTTATCGCACCAATACCCGCAGGCAAAGCAGGTCGACCCGGCCTCGATCATCGAGCCGTCGTACGTGCGCCGGATCGAGCAGAGCGGATTCATCCGCGCGCTCCAGCGCCAGAAGTAAAGGGCGGCCCCGGGAGAAAAATCAAATGCGGTCGCGGGCAGTGGTGCGGGAGCGCTCCTTGTACATGCGGACGCAGTGCTGGTAAAGCGCCGCTGGAGTAAGCCGTTCGACTCGAAAGTTGCGGTCGCGGGTCTGATACTCGAGTCGCAGCGCGTCCCCGGAATCGGCGGTTTCTTCGCTGCAAATCCGCCTCAGCGTTCCGCCCACGGAGTCGATTCGCTGGCCGAGCGCCCGCAGCGTCTCCGGCAAACCCTCGAAGTTCACGGTTTTGAAGGATCGGCCGCGCTTCGCCTGGCCCTGACTTTCGAGCTCCTGGATGTCATCGCGGGAATAGCGAAGCTCGAGAAGCGCAAGATGGGGAGGCTCCGGATCGCCGCACTGCAGGAGAAACTCGTCGCCGGAGCAGACCAGGTCGAAGATGTCGATCCCTTTTTGCTCCAGCGCCTGCCCGATGCAGCGCAGCGCGGCGGAATATTTTTCGGAAGGAGGCATGGCCTGTCGCCGTCCTATAGCGCAAAAGCCGAAGCTGCGCAACCGCGCCTCCGGGACGTCCCGGGACCGTTTGCCTGTTCTGGGCGAAGTGACATAGGGTGGAAAGGACGGCTCGCCCGGGCCGGGTTTCGTCATGATCGCAACCTCGCAGCGCCGACCCGTTTTCGTCGTGGAGGACGATTCGTTTCTCCGCGTCATCAAGGTCGTTCTCGATCCGGCCGCGCCGGCCGCGCTCGCCGCGGCGTTCACTCACTTCTGCGCCCACGATCTCGATTTTCCGGCCTGGCGCGAGCGGGTACGAAGCCGCGTCGGCCGGCTCTATCCGGCGGAGGTCAGGCTGGCACGCAGCCAGGCCGATCTCCGCGCGAGTCTTTCGGGAGCCGTGGGCGCCGTGGTCGAGGCGCTTGCCGTCGGCGCCGACGAGATTGCGGCGGCGGGCGGCGCTCTGGCGCTCGTTCAGAAATACGGCACGATCACGTCGCGGATCGAGCTCAGCGCCTGCGATCGCGCGGGGGTGCGGGTGCTTACGCTTCGGCGGCGCGCCAACGTCTCTGCCGCGGAGCAAGCCCTGGCGCTGATGCTCGCGCTCGCCCGCAAGCTCCCAGCGGTGGCGAACCGGGTGAGCGTCGAGCAGCTCGAGGACGGGGGCTTCGAACCAACGCGCTTCGATCGCGCCCACACGCCGAACGGCAACTGGGCGCGGATCGGCGGGTTGCGGACGCTTTACGGCCGGCGGCTCGGCATTATCGGGCTGGGCGAGATCGGGCGGGAAGTCGCCCAGCGGGCCCTGGCTTTCGGGATGGAGATCGCTTACACGCAGCGCCGTCGCCTTGCGGCCGCGGAGGAGGAGAGGTACGGGGCGGTCCACTGTTCCCTCGCCGAGCTGCTCGAAACCTCCGACTGCGTGAGCCTCCATTTGCCGCGGAGCGCCGAAACCCGGGGATTCATCGGGCGCGCCGAGTTGCGGCTGATCAAGCCTGCCGCGCTGCTCGTCAACGTCTCACAGCCCGCCCACGTCGACCGCGAGGCGCTGCTCGAGGCGCTGTCGTCGGGGAGGCTGGGCGGGTTCGCGATGGACGGGTTCTACGAAGAGCCGGCCGGGCCGGACGATCCGCTGCTCCGGCTTCCCAACGTCATCGTCACGCCGCGTCTCGGCGGATCGCCCCGCTCCAATTCGCTCGACGACATCGAGGAGATCCTGGTCAATCTGTCGCGCGCAGTGTAACGGGGAGACGGCGCGGGCGTGTTTTGGTCTTCTGCAGCTCACGCGCGGGGGCATCGGGACACGGCGCCGGCGCGTACCGACCAGGGCTCCGGGCGCCTCTTGACTCCCGGGCGCCGATTCCAATAACCTTCGACCGTTTTCAAAAGGAGAAGTGCGGGTATGTCGTAGCCGGGGCGGTTGCAAACCATGAGTAAGGAGGAAGCCATGAAGAAGGCTGGGGTACTGAGCGTCGCTTTCCTGGTGCTGTATGCGGGACCTCTCTGGGCGCAGGCGGACTTCTACGCCGGCAAAACCGTCACGGTCTTGATCGGCGCCAAGAGCGGAAGCCTCGCCATCGGCGCCCAGATCGTCGCCCACCACCTGGGCAAGTACCTGCCCGGGAAGCCGGCCGTGGTCGTTCAACACATGCCCGGCGCGGCCCATCTGCTCGCGACGAATCATGTGTTCAACATCGCGAAGCCGGACGGACTGACCATTCTCGCCGCCAATCCCAACGTCGCCATCGCGCAGCTTTCCAAGGTGGAGCAGGTGCGCTTCGACGTGCGAAAGTTTCAGTGGCTCGGTTCCTCCGGCGCCGACGGCGTGGCGTTCTCGATCAGGGCGGACCTTCCATATCGCACCTTCGAGGAATTGAAGAAAGCCAATCGCGAGTTGATCGCCGGGACCACCGGACCGGGGTCGAACGCCCACGATTTTCCCCTGCTCCTCAAGGAATTCGCCGGGCTCAAGCTGAAGCTCGTCTCCGGATATCCGGCCAACAGCGACGTCTTGCTCGCTCTGGAGCGCAAGGAGGTCGATTCATGGTCGGCGCTCGCCACGACCGTCAAGCTGGCCGCGGATCGGGGAGTGGTCCGGCCTCTGGTTCGTGGCCGCGTGGCCATGCCGGGTTTCGAGAACCTGCCGGTCGACGAGGATCTGGCGACCAGCCAGGTGGGCAAATCGCTGATGGCCATCAAGGCGATTCCGATGGCGGTCGGGCGAGCGTTCGCGGCCGCGCCGGGCACGCCCGCGGATCGTCTCGCCATGCTCCGCGAAGCGTTCGCCAAGGCGTTGAAGGACCCGGAGTTCCTGGCTGAAGGGAAAAAAGCCAAGATCCTTTTCTCCTACATCCCGCACGAGCAGGTCTTGCGGGATTTTACCGCCCTCATGAACCAGACGCCCGAGACGTTGAGGGAGATGGGGAAGTACATCAAGGCGGAAGGGTGATCGAGCGCCGGGGGGCTCCGCCGCTCTGCGCCTCCCGGCGCGCGCCTCGCCGGCATCCTTCGCTTGCCGCAAGGTCGAGCCGCCGGCAGGGGGGTCGGACGCTTCGCGGCCGCGTGCCGGCTTTGAGCGGGCCCGGACGCTCTTTCAGCTTCGACGGATCGGACCTCTGCGGGCAAAGCGAGACCTGCGGGCGGAGCCGCCGGTCCACCGAACGACTCGAAGGAACCGCAACGTCCGCGAACCTCCGGCTCGCTTTCTTGACACGTCGTTTTTCGATCTCATATAGTCGCGCCCGGTTTGCCGGGCAGGCTCATCGATTTCCGGTAACGCGGACGGCGAAACGATGTTCGAAGCCTTCGTCGAGGGTCTTTCTCTGATTTTGCAGTGGAAGGCCCTGAGCCTGATGCTCGTCGGCATGGGCCTGGGCTTCTGCGTCGGATTGCTCCCCGGCATCGGCGGAGCGGCCACGCTCGCGTTGATGATCCCGTTCGTTTTCAAGATGAGCCCGGTCGAGGCGTTCGCATTCCTTTTGGGGATGCACTCGGTGGCGGCGACCACCGGGGATATCACGTCGATCCTTTTCGGGGTTCCCGGGGAAGGCCTTTCCGCCGCCACGGTCGTGGACGGTTATCCGATGGCCAAAAGAGGCGAGGCCGGCCGGGCGCTCGGAGCGGCGTTGATGAGCTCGCTCGTCGGCGCGTTAATCGGCGCTGCGACGCTGGCGCTGGCCATTCCCATCGTACGGCCGCTGGTCCTTACTTTCGGCTCACCGGAGCTTTTCCTGCTGTCGATGATCGGAATCGCCTGTATCACATCGCTGAGCGGGCTGACTCTCCGGGGCCAGATTCGCGGTTTTGCGATGGGTCTGTTCGGTCTTCTGCTCTCGACGATCGGGCAGGAGCGACAGTCGGGATCGCTCAGGTTCGACATGGGACTCATGTACCTTTGGGAGGGGCTCGACCTCGTGCCGGTGCTCGTGGGAATTTTCGCGATTCCCGAGATCGTGGACCTGGCGGTGCGGGGCACCTCGATCGCGGGCGACCGGCCCGCCGAAAATCTCAATGAAGGGGTCATGGAAGGAATCCGGGACACGTTCCGTCATTTTTGGCTGGTCGTCCGCTGCTCCGCAATCGGAGTGTTCGTCGGCATCATGCCCGGTGCAGGCGGAGGCGTGGCGCAGTGGATGGCCTATGCCCATGCGGTGCAAAGCTCCCGGGATGCCAGGGATCGAGAGCGCTTCGGCAAGGGGGATGTGCGCGGAGTGCTCGGGCCCGGCGCCGCGAACAATTCGAAGGAAGGGGGGGATCTGGTGCCGACCGTCGCCTTCGGCGTTCCGGGAAGCGGCGCGATGGCAATTTTGCTCGGGGCCTTCATGATCATGGGTCTGGTCCCGGGTCCCGACATGCTGAGCAAACACCTGGCCGTGACTTATTCCATGGTCTGGACTCTGGTGCTCGCAAACATCATTACGGTCGCGCTCTCGCTGGCGGTTCTCAACCACCTTGCAAAAGTGACCTATGTCCGGGGCGGATTGATCATTCCTTTCATCCTGCTGCTGGTTTTCGTCGGCAGCTATACGGCGAACGGACAGATCGCCGATCTCATCGTCACTTTCTGCTTCGGCGTTCTGGGATATCTGATGGTGCTTTGGGGCTGGCCCAGGCCGCCCCTGGTGCTGGGCTTCGTTCTCGGGAAGCTCGTCGAGACCTACCTTTTCATATCGGTTTCCCGCTACGGCTTCGCCTGGCTGGCTCATCCGATCGTGGTCCTGCTGATCGTCCTGCTGGTGATCGTTATCGTTTATCCCTTCGTGCGCGAGAGGGCCGCGCGGGCTGGCGGTGGAGAGTGATATGAACCGGCGGGGCCACATCTATTTGAGCCTGTTTCTGATCTTCGTCGCCGGGTACGCCATTCATTCCGCCTCGCAGTGGCCGTTCAAGGCAGGTTTTTTTCCCCTGGCCGCGGCGATTCCTCTCCTGATCCTGGCTCTGGCGCATCTGTTGTTGCAGCTTTACGGCAAGCCCGAAGCCGCCGCCGGTGCGGCGGTCGAGGCGGAGTTCTCCGCCGAGGTCCCCCCCGAGGTGGCGCGGCGCAGAGCGGTGACGATCTTTGGCTGGATGGCGGGGTTCATCGCCATGGTTTATCTGGCGAGCTTCCCGGTTGCGGTGCCGCTGTTTCTCTTCCTTTTTCTGAAGCTGCAAAGCCGGACGAGTTGGCGCAGCTCCTTTGTCCTTACGGCCATCACGTGGGGCTTTTTTTACGCGCTCTTCCAGCGAATCGTCCACCTCCAGTTCGAGTCCGGGCTGATACAGCTCCGGTTGGGGCTGTAAGCGGGCCGGCCCGCCCCACGGCAGGCTACAAAAGCGGAGCGGGGGGTGCCGCTAGTCGGCGGCGCGTCGCTGCGAAGGCGGACCGATGTGGATGTGCGCCCCGGTCGACGCGCCGGCGACACGTCCGCGGAAGGCGACGTGAGGGATGCCCGAGCGGCGCAAATATTCGGTCAGCGCTTTTCCCTCGGGGCTGTCGGGGTGGACCGCGACGTCGATGGCGTTTCGGTGATCGAAGCGCATCTGTCTGTGTGTGGGCGTCTGGCCGTAGGCCGTAACCGGCAGGCTGCGGCCGAAGCGTTGGGCGTAGAACTCGCGGACCGCGGCGGCATCGCTCACCGACCAGCGGGTGCCGCTGAAACGGAAGGCCGGCGCCCCGGGCCGGGAGCGCGAGGCCGGCGTCAGCGACGGGGGCGGCGGCAGAAGATCGTCCCGGGCTCCCGTGAGCGCCACCTCGCGACGCAGGACGGCTCCCCTCGCCTCGTAGACGCGCCTCAGCGACGCAATCAGGGCTTGCTCCGCCTCCCGCACCTCGGCCTCCGAGATTTTGCCCTCTCGATGAAGACGGCGGCGGTCGATCACCTGCTGCCGCAAGAGCGACTGCTCGCGCTCGTACGAATCCAGGAGCGCGCGGTCGTCTGCCGGAACGCCCGCTGAAGCCGGCTCGGCGGAAGGGGGCCCGGAGCGACCGGTCGGCTCAGCGCGCGTTCCGCTGAGCGCAACCCACGACAGGACGAGGAGGGCAGCGGTCGAGAGTGCCAGAAAGTGCTTCAATTGCCAGGGCCTCGAATCGAGCGCAAGGCCGGAGTGTAGGCGTTTACCGCGGCGGCGTCAAGGTATGAGACCGCCCGGCGGGCGG
This sequence comes from Candidatus Zixiibacteriota bacterium, assembly GCA_035574315.1. Classification (NCBI taxonomy): domain Bacteria; kingdom Pseudomonadati; phylum Candidatus Zixiibacteriota; species Candidatus Zixiibacteriota bacterium. The sequence continues at coordinate 85,553 of DATLYW010000028.1, read as the reverse complement.
TCGTTCAAGCCGTGCGGCGGCGGAGAAATTGAATGACGAGGCCGACCGCGAACAAGCCGAAGCCGATCGCATCTTGCAGCCATCCCGGGTAGACGAGAACGAGGCCCGCAGCGCAAAAGAGCGCCCGCTCGAGAAGCGGCATCGCGGTCAGGAGCCAGCCGGTGAATCCGGCGCCGAGCGCGGTGAGCCCGGCGGCGGCGGTGATCGTCGTCCAGACGATGTTGGTCCAGTCTCCTTTGAGCAGCAGCCCCACTCCGTTCGGATGGAGGGTGAACATGAAAGGCACGAGGAAGGCCGGCAGGGTGTACTTCCACGCCATCATGGTGGTGCGGTACGGGTTGCCCCCGGTGATGGCCGCGGCGGCGAACGGCGAGAGCGCGGTCGGCGGGGAAACTTCGGAAAGCACGGCGTAGTAAAAGATGAACATGTGGGCCGCGTAGTCGGGTATTCCCAGCTTGGTCATCGCGGGAGCGGTGATCACCGCGGCGATGATGTAAGAAGCCGTGACGGGCATCGCCAGGCCGAGGATCCAGAGCGCGATCCCGGTATAAGCCACGGTCAGGAACAGATTGCTGCCCGCCAGGTCGAGAATGATCATGGAGAACTTGAGGCCGAGACCGGTGAGCGTAACCACACCGACGATGATTCCGGCCACGGCGCAGGTGGCCGCGACCGAGAGGACGCCGGTTCCGCCGTCTTCGAGAACCTGCCACAAGCGGGCCGGCGTGAGGGCCGTCTCCTTTCTGAGATAGCTCAGCGCCGCCGCCAGGAGGGTCGCGTAGAAAACGGACAGGATGGCGGTAAAGCCCCAAACCATGAAAGCCACGATCGCGAACAGCGAGATGAAATGGTAGCCGTACTTGCGCGTGAGCGACCAGACGCTTTCGCCTTCGACGGCCACCGGGCGCGCGCCGAATTTGTTCGCGTCCAGCTCGACCATCGTGAAGATCGACCAGTAATAGAGAAGCGTCGGAATCGCCGCCATCGCGATCACTTCGAGATACGAGATCTTCAGGAACTCGGCGATCAAGAAAGCCGCGGCGCCGAGAACGGGCGGCGAGATGATAGCGCCGATTCCGCCGGCCGAGAGCAGGCCGCCGGCGGAATCGCGATCGTAGCCGGCCCTGGAGAGCAGCGGCCATGCCACCGATCCCAGCGTGATCGTGGTCGCCACTCCCGAGCCCGAGGGGCCTCCCAGGAGGAACGACGCCAGCGTGACGGTCCGGCCCGCTCCCGCTGGCTTGCCGCCGGTCGCCGCAAGCGCGAAATTCACGTAGAACTCGCCGGCCCGGGAATGCTCCAGGACCGCGCCGAAGATGATGAACAGGATGATGAAGGTCGCCGCCACGTCGAGCGGCACGCCGAAGATTCCCTCGAGCGTCATGTACATATGGCCGACGAGCCGGTCGATGCCATAGCCCTGGTGCGTCCAGGGAGGCGGCAGCCAGGCGCCGAAGACCGCATAAGCGAGGAAGCCGACGGCGACGGCCGGGAGAATCCAGCCGGAGGTCCGGCGCCCCGCTTCGAGCACCAGGACGATGCAGAGCGCGCCGAAAAGCTGATCGAGTTCGCTGGGCAAGGCCGCACGGTAGATGAACTCCTCGAAGTCCCAGAGCGCGTAGCCGACCGTCAGGACGCTCGCCAGGATCAAGGCGAGATCGATCGAAGAGAGGCGAGCGGGGCGCGCTCTTCGGCGGGCGGGATAAAAGAGAAACGTGAGAACGAGCGAAAAAGCGAGGAAGACCAGCCGCAAGATCTGGGTGGTGACCGTCGCCCATGCCCAGTAGAGAAACAGAAGCGACATGGCGACGGCGAGAGCGGAAGCGATCCGGCCGGCCGCGCCCGACAAGCGCCTTCGCGGCCCTTCTTCCCGCTCGGCGATCTCCCTGGCGGCATCCAGGCGCGCGCGGTCGATGACCTCATCGGACATCGTGCTCGTCCCCGGCCGGCACACCGCTGCGGCGCTCGTCGGCGTTTTTTCTCGCGCGGCCGAGGAACGGGCCGTCCGGACACTCGCCGACGGCAAGCCGGATCCCGTCCGCCGGCCGCGCGCCGTTCAACGGGATCGTTCGTCCGTCCAGTGCGAGATCTATGAGATCGTCGGCGGTCGCGCGCAGATCCAAAACGGAGAGCCGGCGCGGCGGCGGCTCGACCGCCCACCACCCGTCCACCGGCCTCGCCGTCTCGTAGCCGTAGAACTCGGCGAGCCGCGCCTCGGAGTAGCGCGCCGACAGCAGCCGCAAGCCGCGGGGATCGACGGCAAAGGTCTCCTCTACCCTGGAACCGTAGACGGAATTGGTGAAGCGCAAACGCAGGCGGCCTCCCGGCGCCACACGGTAGCCGTCGGCGCCCTCCCGGGATTTCACGAGGACGCAGACGCCGCCGGCGCTGGAGACGCCTGGAGCGAGCACGCCGACGAGAATCAGGACCGCCGGCCAGCCGTACTGTCGTGCTCTCACCTTGCGCCCGGAACCGCTATCCCTTTTTCCTTGTAGAAACGCAGCGCCCCCGGGTGGAACGGGACGGGAGAACCGACCACCGCGCTCTTCAAGGAAATCTCTTTGGCGGCCTGATGCACGGCGACGAGCTCCGGCTGGTGCTCGTGGAGCGCGCGAGTGATCCGATAGGCGAGCTCTTCATCCATGCGCTCGTGGGCGAGCAGCAGGTTGGTCACGGCCGCCACCGAAACGTTGGTGTCGACTCCGGCATACGTCCCCTTCGGAATGGTCCCGACGAAGTAGAGCGGGCCGTATTTGGCGGTCATCTTCGCGACCGCGTCGCCGTGCGGCACAAGGTGAATTCGGATTCCCGGGGTGGCTGCGAGATCGAGTATCGCGGCCGTCGGCAGGCCGCCGTCCCAGATGAAGGCGTCGATCTTTCGGTCCTTGAGCGCTGCGGCGGATTCGGCGACGCCGAGCCGGTCCTGGCTCTTGAGATCCCGGGGAGTAAGACCGTAGGCCTCCATCACACGCAAGCCCTTGACCTCCGTGCCCGAGCCGGGCGCACCCGTCGAGACCCGCTTGCCCTTGAGATCGGGGACGCTCTTGATGCCGCCGCCTTCGAGGGCGACGATGTGCATGAAGTTGGAATAGAGCGCAGCCAGCGCGCGCACCTGCACTTTCTCGCCGAGCCCTTTGAGTTTTCCCTGGTAGGCGTCCCACGCGGTGTCCGGAAGCGTGAAGGCAAGAGCCACGCGGTTGGCGTGCAGCAGCTTCATGTTGTCCACCGAGGCGGTGGTCACCTCGGCGGTCGCTTCGACGCCGGGAAGATACTTCGAGATCACTGCGGCAAGTCCGCCGCCGAGCGGGTAGTAGACGCCGCCGGTTCCGCCCGTGGCGATGGAAATGCGGGTCTTCACCTGCGCCGTCGCGCCGCCCGGAAAGAGAGCGGCGAGAAACAGCGCGGCGAGACCGAAAAAGCTGAAAGCGCGGCCCCGAATTTTCATCTTCGCCTCCTGCGCCGGGCGCCCTCTCGATAACCGACCGAAGACCGGGACGGGCGTCGGACGCCTGACCTTTCTATCCTTCCCCGGGCCTTCTCTTGCCGACCCGCCGTAAAATACGAATACGTTCCGCGCGCCGACTATGTCAACCCCGAGTCTCCCGCAGGTTTGACTGTCCCGGCGCTTTCACATATTAGTTCGTCAGTGGGTAACGCGGCGATGAATGCCTTGCCAAATCGGAAACGCGCGCTCGAAACGGCGTGCGCCGGAAAGGAGAAAGGGCCATGTTCGTCTGTCTGTCGCCCGGAGGACAGGGGTTGACCGTCGGGGAAACGCCCCGGGAACGGCTCCTCGTCGGCACCGTCGACGGTATTTTCTCCTTCGCCAAACAGGGCGGGGTCTGGAACCGGCAGGAAACAATGCTCGCCGGAGAGCATATCAGCGCGATCCACTTCGAGCCGATCACCGGGACGCTTTTCGCGGGCAGTTACGGCGGCGCCCTGTACGCGAGCGGGGATCTGGGGAAAAGCTGGATATCGCGGAACAGCGGGCTGGGAGGACGCGAAATCTACTCGCTCGCGAGCCGCGCGATCCGGGGGCGCGCTCGCTTGTACGCCGGGACGCAGCCGGCCCACCTGTTTTACAGCGACGATCTCGGGGAACGCTGGACGGAGCTGCCGGCCCTGCGGGAGGTGCCCGGCGTCGAGAAGTGGACCTTTCCCGCACCGCCCCATCAGGCCCATGTCAAGGATATCGCCTTTCATCCGGACAATCCCGACGTCATTTACGTTGCGGTGGAGGTGGGCGGCTTCCTGAAGAGCAGAGACGGCGGGCGGAGCTGGACGATCGCGCCGGGCTTGAATCCGGACGCGCACCGCGTCTTTGCTCCGGTAAACGACCCGGAGCGGATCTATCTCGTGATGCCGACGACCAACTGCGGGCCGGAGGTGACCGCGGGAGTGTGCCGCAGCGACGACGGCGGGCGGAGCTGGACGAGTCTGACTCCTAGAGAGTTCAGGATCGGCTACGTCGATCCTTTCTTCGTCCATCCCGCCGATCCCGACCTCCTGTTCGTCGCGGGTGCAAAGACCGGCCCGGGCACCTGGCGCAAGCTCCACACCGCGGACGCTCGCATTGCCCGCAGCCGGGACGGCGGAAAGAGCTGGGAAGTGCTCAACGGGGGACTGCCCGACCACATCCGCGCGAGCATCGAAGCCATGGCGATGGACACGTGGAGCGGCGGTTACGCGCTCTTTCTCGGCACCACGGACGGGGACGTTTACTACAGCGACGACGAGGGCGAACACTGGCAGAGGATCGCAAGCGGCATCGGCGCCGTCTCCAAGTCACACCACCATCACAACCTTGCCGGCGGATCGCAGGAAGAGGAGTCGAGGAGATCTGCAGGATGACGAGGCTTCTCGGGTTTTTGCTTTCGATCGTCGTATTGGCCGTTCCCCCTGGAACAGCGGCGGCCGGCCAGGCGCGCTCGACGTCGGAGCTGGCCGCCTACAACCGGCCGGACCGCGAAAAGGTGCTGCTCGAAGGGGCGCAAAAGGAAGGCAAGGTGCTCTGGTACACTTCGCTCACCGGCGGGCCGAATCAGGCGGTGCCGAAAGCGTTCGAGGCGAAATATCCGGGCATCAAGGTGGAGGTCTATCGCGCGTCGAGCGAAGATCTGGCGGCCAGGGTTCTCCAGGAAGCGGAAGCGAAACGGTACCTCGCCGACGTGATCGAGACCACCTTTCCGGTGCTCAAGGTCATGAGGGACCTCAAGCTCCTTGCGCCTTATTTCTCTCCCCAGCTGGCGCGTTATCCCAAGGAGGTCCAGGAAGCGGCGGGGAAGGATCTCGTCTACTGGGCGACCGATCGCGAATCGTACATCGGGCTCGCCTACAACACCTCGGTCGTCTCCGGCGCCGCGGCGCCGAAGTCCTTCGACGATCTGCTCCATCCGGGCCTGAAAGGCAAGATCGGCTTCGCCACGAGCGACACAGGGAACCGCATGGTGGGCGCGATGCTCGCCGTCAAAGGGCAGCCGTATCTCGCGCGGCTGAAATCGCAAGAGATCACGCTCCATGCGGTTTCGGGCCGGGCGATCCTCGACATGGTCATCTCCGGCGAGCTCGGCGCCTCGCCCACCGTTTTCCTCAGCCATTCCCGCGTGTCCGTTTCCAAGGGCGCGCCGATCCAGTGGGTGCCCCTGGACGTCGTGCCGACCAACGCGGGCGGCGTGGCTTTCCCGGCCAACGCGCCGCACCCTCACGCCGCGCTGCTCTTCGCCGATTATCTGTTGAGCCCCGAGGGGCAGAAGCTGCTGGAAAAATTCGGTCTCGACAGCCCGGTCAACAAACCCGCCTTCAAGCGCTGGTATCCCGAGCAGGGCAAGAGCGTCGAACAGTACGAAAAGGAAAACGTCCGCTGGGAGAAGCTGCTGCGGGACCTCGGTAAGAAGTAATTGGTCCGCGCGCGTCTCGCCTCGACGGTGGTTCTGTTGAAGCCGCGCGAAGCGGGCTTCGAGGTGCTGCTCACCCGCCGGCCGCAGCAAATGAAATTTCTCGGGGGCTACTACGTCTTTCCCGGCGGCGCCGTGCGCGAAAGCGACGGCGCGCCGAGGACCCTCGGACGTTGCCTCGGCGTCGAAGGCGCGCAGGCGCGCCGCCTGCTCGGGGGCGCTCACAGCGCGGAGACCGCGCTGGCTCACTGGGTCGCCGCCGCGCGCGAGCTTTTCGAGGAGGTGGGCGTGCTGCTCTGCGTGAACGGGGACGGGAGCACGCCGGGCTCCGACGGCGCCGGACGGCTCGAGGCGAAACGGCGGGCGCTGGCGCGCGACGAGCTGGAATTCGGCGAGTTCCTGGAATCGGAGGATCTCTACTGCGATCTCGGCCGCCTCGCGTACTTCTTCCACCGGGTGACGCCGGAGTTCTACCCGACCCGGTTCGACACGCGCTTCTACCTGGCGGCGCTGCCGGAGAACCAGACGGCGCTGGAGCGGTCGGAAGAGGTGGCCGGCAGTCTCTGGATCGATCCGAAAGAGGCCCTCGCGAGGGCGCGCCGGCACGATTTTCCCTTGCTGCCGCCGACGACCACCGTGCTGCAGGAGATCTCCCGGCTCACCTGGGCCGAAATTCGTTCGCGCTACCGCCTGCGTTAGCCGGCCCGGCGGAAAGAAATCTTCTCGATGCGCGGGCGATGTTTGAAAACCGCCGGCTTTTGGTTATAGTGAACACGCCGTCAGCGAGCTCATGCAGATGCCGCATCACGGTTGCTCGGGCTGCAGCGCCGCGGCGGTTCGAGATGGAATGACCGAAGACCGAGGACCGGAGGCCGGCACGAACAAGAGACATCGGACATTGGACGCCGGACTCCGGACGCTGGCCTGCCCACGTCGTCCGGCAGTGGTGCGAGCGGTCGGACGTTGAATGCCGGGCGCCGCTGACCGCGCCGGGAGCCGCAGACGGGCCGGTGCGGCGGAAGTCGGCAAGGGAAACTTTTCAGGAGTTCGTTCGAGATCCCATGGTACAAGGAGGAACGATCGTCATGATCGAAGTCGGAAAACCCGCGCCCGATTTTGAGCTGGTAAGCCATCTCGGGGGAACCAAGTTCACGCTCAGCCAGTTCAAAGGGCAGAAAAACGTCATGCTCGTGTTCTACCCGCTGGACTGGACGCCCACCTGAAGCCGGGAGATCCCGGGCCTGCAGTCCCTGCTGGACGAGTTCAAGGCCTGTGACACCCAAGTCTTGGGTGTGAGCGTCGACAGCCGGTTCTCCCACGACAACTGGGCCAAATCCCTCGGCGGAGTTTCGTTCCCGCTGCTGCAGGATTTTCATCCCAAAGGCGAAGTAGCGAAGAAATACGGCGTTTATCTCGAGGACAAGGGCATCGCCGACCGGGCCACGGTCATCATCGACAAGCAAGGAATCGTGCGCTACGCGGTATCGGTTACGCCGGCGGGCGAGCGGAATCCGAAAGAGCTTCTCGCGGAGTGCCAAAAGATCAACGCGTCGAGCAAGTAGGTGGCACTGGAACTTTACTTCTACCCCGAGTGCGGCTTTTCTCAAAGCGTTTTGAACTGCGTCACGAACTTGAGGATCGAGGACCGGGTCGTCAAGAAGAACATTCGTGAGAACCCGGAATTCGAAAAGGAGCTGGTTGCGCTGACCGGCGCAAAAACCGTTCCCGTGCTGGTGATCGACGGCAAGCCGCTCGCCGGCGCGGAAGAGATCAACCGCTATCTCGTGGAAAAGTTCCTCTAGCCGCCGCCACGAACCGTGTGCGAGTCGAAGGCCCGATCCGGCGTCCGGATCGGGCCTTTTTTTGAGCCGGGCTTGACCCTTTTTCACGCGGTGCCGTAAGCTGGGAAAACCGCGGCCGCGGAAAGGAGACGTGGAAAGATGGACCATCGCCGATACGACTATTCGCCGATCTTCGCTCGACCGAAGATCGAATGGCCCGGGGGCGCGCGCATCGCCCTCTGGGTCGCGCCCAACATCGAGTATTTCCACTTCGACATGCCGATTCGCGGCTCGGGAAGCGCCCGCGTGCCGGACGTTCCGGGCTACACGCTGCGGGACTACGGCTCGCGCGTCGGCGTGTTCCGCATCATGGAGGTGCTCGATCGGCACGGGATCCGCGCGAGCGTGCTCCTGAACGCCGAGGTCTGCGAGCGCCATCCCCCGATCATCGAGCAGGGGAACAGGCGGGGATGGGAATGGCTCGGACACGGCCTCACGAACAGCGTCTCGATGGCCGATTATCCCGCCGACCAGGAACGCGAGGTCATCCATCGGGTCAAGGAGATCATCGCGTCCGCCACCGGGAAACCGCCGAAGGGCTGGCTCGGCCCCGGACTGGGCGAGACGTTCGATACCCCGGATCATCTGGCAGCCGAGGGGTTCGAGTACGTCTGCGACTGGGGCTGCGACGAGCAGCCGGTGCCGATGCGGGTCAAGAGCGGCCGGATGATCGTGGTTCCCTACGAGCTCGGGATCAACGACATCCGCGTCTTTCTGCGCGAGAACCGAAGCGCGGAGGAGTACTGTCGCATGGTTTGCGACCAGTTCGACACGCTCTACCGCGACAGCCGGAACGGCGGGCGGGTTCTCTGCCTGCCGCTCCATCCGTTCGTGATCGGCATCCCCCACCGCATCCAATACCTCGACAGGGCGCTCGAATACATCTGTTCACACGAAGGCGTATGGCGCGCCACCGGCTGGGAGATCGCCGACTGGTATTACAGGCACTACTACGAGGACCCCGGCCGGCACAGAGGATGACCTCCGCGCCGTCGGCGGCCTCGACGACGCTTTCTTCCGTCAGCCCGTGCCCCTCGACCAGCGTCGCACCGAGCGGAGCGAGCAGCCGCCGCTCCACGTCGAGGTCGCCGAAACGGGCTCCGAGAACAGCGACTTTTCTCCGTCTCGGCTGCACCATCGATCTACTCTTTCGTGTCGCGTTTATGAAACAGTTCGAGATTCGAGGTTCGAAGCACGACTTGAAAGGCCCGCGTTCCGCGCGGCCGCTGCCGGAACGGAGCGAAGCGATTGAACGGCTTGAACGATCTTGTCACCGCGCCTCCGGCAGGACGTCGAGGTACTTGAGCCCGGAGGCAGTGTTGAAGATCAAGACCTCTTCGTCCGGCGCGATCCAACCTTGCTCGAGCAGGCGGCGAAGCGCCGCTATGCAGGCGGCTCCCTCGGGACAGAAGAAGATTCCTTCGGTCCGCCCGGCGCGCGCAATTTCCGACAGCATCTCCTCGTCGCCGACGCTCAACGCCGTTCCGTTGCTGGCGTAGATCGCCCGCAGGATCAGGAAATCGGCCACGGCCTGGGGCACGCGCAGTCCCGCCGCGATCGTCTTGGCGCCCGCCCAGGGCTCCGCCCTCTCCTCGCGCCGGGCGAAGGCCCGGACGATCGGCGCGCAGCCGCCGGCCTGGACCGACACCATGCGCGGCCGCTTGTCGCCGATCCAGCCCAGCTCGCCCAGCTCGGAAAACGCCTTCCACATGCCGATCAGCCCGGTTCCGCCGCCAGTCGGATAGATGATCACGTCGGGCAGCCGCCACCCGAGCTGCTCGGCGATTTCGTAACCCATGGTTTTCTTGCCTTCGACGCGGTACGGCTCCTTGAGGGTCGAAACGTCGAACCATCCCTCCGCCGCCTTCTTTTCCGCGATCAGCCGTCCGCAATCGCTGATCAGACCGTCGACCAGGGTCAGGCGGGCGCCGTAGTGGACTGCCTCGGTCCGGTTGGCCGGCGGTGCGTCCCTGGGCATGAAAATGTAAGCCTCGATCCCCGCGCGCGCCGCGTAAGCGGCGAGAGAGCCTCCCGCGTTTCCGGCCGAAGGAATCGCCGCTTTGGTCACGCCCAGCTCCTTGGCGCGCGAGATCGCCACGGAAAGCCCCCGATCCTTGAAGGAGCCCGTGGGGTTGCGGGCCTCGTCCTTGATCAACAGGCGCCGGAGGCCCAGGGCGCGGGCGAGCTGCCTCGCTTCGAGGAGCGGCGTAAAACCTTCGCCCAGTGAGACCAGGTGGGCGTCGTCCTCGAGCGGCAGCAGCTCGCGGTACCGCCAGAGCGACGGCGCGCGATTTTCGAAGACGCTCCGGGCGAGAGCGGCTTTTGCCTTCTCGAGATCGTAGCTCACGAGCAGCGGCGAGCCGCAGTCGCAGAGGTTGAGCAGGCGGGAGCGGGCGAAACGCTTGTCGCAACGAGCGCAGGCGATCTCAGTGGCGAAGGTCATGATTGATCAATGATCGCTCGAACGGTCCAAACAGTTCAACCGCGTCGCTCCGTTCAAGCCGTGCGAGACGGCGGGCCGAGGGTTGGAGAAAAGCCGGCCCCCTCCCGGCGGTCGTTCAACCTGATCCACCGGACGTTAGCGCGGCGCGATTTCCGCCTTGAGCTGAACGGTAGAGCGGACCTCGACCGTTCCCGCCTCGATCGGCGTGGGCGCCTGGGCAGCCATGACATCGACCTGCACGCCCCGCGCCTGCGGGATCACCGGGCGCATGCCGCGCTCGACCTCGGTGACGGAAAGGACCCTTACGATCTTCAAGCCGAGAGCGGAGGCCATCTCCTCGGCTTTGGCCCTGGCCTTCTGCGCAGCCAGCCGCAGCGCGCGCAGCTGAGCGCCCTGCTCGTCCTTCAAGGTGAAGGCCAGGCGGTTGATCGCGTTCGCGCCCGCCTGCATCGCCGCATCGATCAGCCTGCCCACCTTCTGCAGGTTGGCGGTCCGAATGCGCACCGTATTGGCCGCGGTGTACCCCGTGATCTCGGGCCTGCCTCCCTCGCGCGGGTAGCGATAGTTGGGGTTCAGCGAGTAGCCCACGGTCCTCAGCTCGTCGTCCCTGTCGAGAAGCTTCTTGATCTCGGTCCTGACGCGCGTGAGCTTTTCCGCGTTTTCCCGCGCCGCGTCGGGAGCGGTGCGGGCCTGCGTGATGACGCCGATGTCGATCTCCGCCTGGTCCGGCTCAGCGGCGATGATCGCCTCGGCGTTGGCGGTAACGGCAGGCGGCGTGACCGACCGCTCCACCTGTTGGGCCTCGACCCTTCCGGCAAGAAGGAGCGCCAGGAGCAAGGTCTTCGGTTGGCGCATGGACAACCTCCTCGTTCGAGCCACACACGGAAGGCTACAGCAAAAGCGCCCCGCCCGCCACCCCTGCAGCGATTGCGTGCGGCGGCAAATCCCTGCTAAAGCTGGCGCGTGGAGTCGACGGCGACGGCGCGCAACTCGGTGGAGCGGCGTTTTTTCTACGGCTGGGTCATCGTCGGCGTCGGGTTTCTCGCCAACGTCGCATCCTCGTTCGCCCTCGCCAGCACCCTCGGGATTTTCCTGAAGCCTCTGACGGCCGATCTCGCGGTCTCGCGCGGCGTCTTTTCGCTGCTGCGGTCGGGCGAAGGACTGATCGGCGCGGTGGTTGCGCCGCTCGTCGGAACGCTCGTCGACCGCTTCGGAGGCCGCTGGTTGATCGCGCTCGGGGCTGCGATCGCCGGCCTGGGCTACTTTCTGCTCGGGCGCGTCGAGAATTTTTCCCAGTTCGCCGCCGTGCGCCTGGGCCTGGTCACGACCGGCGACGCCCTCATGAGCTCGATGGTGGTCAACGTGGTCCTTGCCCGCTGGTTCATCGCGCGGCGCGGGCGGGCGATGGCGGTCTCCAGCATGGGCGTGGGCTTCGCCAAGGTCTGCATGCCGGTGGTCGCCGCGTGGCTGCTCACGCGGCTCGACTGGCGCGAAACCTGGATGGTTTTCGGCGCCGCCACGATCGCTCTCAGCGTCGCTCCGGCGCTACTCCTTGTCCGGCGCTCGCCGGAAGAGATCGGCCTCCTGCCCGACGGCGGGACGGGCCCGGTCGAGGCCGGCGGCCGGAGCCAGCGCGTCCCGACCGATCAGGACGCCGTGTGGAGCCGAGCCGAGGCGATGCGCACGAGCGCCTTCTGGCTCCTGGTCGTGACCTTCGGCATCTCCAGCGTCGGGGTGACGGGGCTCAATCTGCACGTCTATCCCTACGTTTCCGATCTCGGCTACTCCCCGGTAATCGCCGCCACCGTGATGAGCGTGATCGCCTCCACGCAACTCGCTTCGCCCCTCGCGTGGGGGCTTCTCGCCGAGCGGGTGGATGTGCGAATCGCCGCGATGCTCAGGTTCGTGGTCCAGGCGCTGGGCCTCGGGCTCGCGATTACGACGAGCGACGTCGTCTTCCTGTACGCGGGCTTCTTCCTGTACGGCATCGGCCTGGGGGGCAACATGGTGCTGCCGGAGATTCTCTGGGCCAACTATTTCGGTCGCCGCTCGCTCGGCAGGGTGCGGGGCCTGGGGCTGCTCGCGAGCCATGGCATGGCGGCGTTCGGGCCGCCGTTTTTCGGTTTTCTGTACGACTGGACGAAAGGCTACGGCCTGTCGTTCGCGATCTTCGGCTGCGCCCTGATCACATCCGCTTTCCTGAGCCTGCTCTTGAAGCCTCCCGTCCGACCGCGGCTTTCGAGCGGCGCGGCTTGACTTCGAGGTCTTTTTCTTCTTTTCTCCTCGGAAACATCGCCTCGCAGGACTACCATGCGCGCCCGAATCAGACGACCTCGCGCCGCCCGGCGCGTCCCCGCGCTCGAGCTGCGGGGAGTCTCCTACCGCGTGGCGGGACGGAGAATCCTCGACTCCATCGACTGGACGGTGCTGCCGGGAGAGCACTGGGCCATCCTGGGACCCAACGGCTCGGGGAAGACCACGCTCCTCAAGGTCGCGTTCGGCTATCTTTGGCCCAACGACGGCGGGAAGGTCCTGCGGCGGGGTCGCGAGCGCGTCAATCTGCCGCGGCTGCGGCGCAGCGTCGGCTGGGTGACGTCCACGCTCGCGGCGCAAATCCCGCCGCGCGAAAAGGTGATTCGTACCGTGATCTCCGGCCGCTTTGCGCAGATCGGCTACATCGAGGCTTTCGCAGGGCCCGCCGTAGCGGGCGATTATCGGGCCGCCCGACGCTACCTGAAGGAGATCGGCTCCGATCATTTGAGCGAACAGGAGTTCGGAACGCTCTCGCAGGGCGAGCAGCAAAAGGTCCTGATCGCGCGGGCCCGCATGACGCGGCCGTACCTGATCATTCTGGACGAGCCCTGCGCCGGCATGGACCCCGGGGCGCGCGAGGCGTTCCTGGCGAGCCTGCAGAAGCTCGCCCGCGAGAAACGGTTCCCTTCGCTCCTCTACGTGACGCACCACGTCGAGGAGATCCTGCCGCTGTTTCGCAAGACCCTGGTGCTGAAAGACGGGATGGTGCTCTACGCGGGCCCGACGCCCGATGCGCTGACGCCCGCCGTCCTCGAGCGGATCTACGGCGTCTCTCTTCGCGTGATCCGCGCCGGGGGACGCTACTGGCCGATCGTCGGGTGAGTCGCGATTGTTTCAGTGGTTGGAGAGGCCGACGCGCCCGACGAAGGGGAGCTTCAGGGCCGGACGGGCCAGGTCGAGGCCGAAACTCAGGCCCAAAAGGTTAAGCTCGATCCCTTCCTCGCGCGACAGCATCACGCCGAACAGCCCGTACACCGAGGCCTGATATCCCGTGCCGCTCGGGGCGTGATCGATCAACGAGCCGTTGATCGGGAAATCCTTGCCGATCGCGGTGACGGGCAGCTCGAGCCGCAGCTCGGGCACCTGCCGGGCGACGTAGGCAACGAAGGTGTTGCTGTTCGGTCCCGGCCAGAGCTGGTACTCGCCGGCATAAGGATAAGTCGCAACCGCGCGCTCGATCTTCTCGATCGCGCGCTCCGCTTCCTCGCCCCTCAGCTCGGCGAGCAGCTCGGGCAGATTGCCGAACCACTTTCCGTCCGGAGTTCCCGGGGCGGAGACGACCACGGGGAGGTTGCGGTACTGCCGCCAGCCGATCACGTGGTGCACGGTGTAGTGATCGCCGTTCTTCGGCTTGGTGGCGATCCAGGAGTGCACGCCGAAGATGCCGCGCCAGTTGAGGGCCCGGGCGGCGTAAACCTGGACCACGGCCTCGGGGGCGGCTTCCGGGGGCGGGGCGATCCCCGCGCTCGAGCGGTCGGCGCGGCGGTAGTCCCGGCCGAGCTGAGCGGCTCCCGAGAAGATCACGAAGAGCGGCAGCGCCAGCAGAAAAACCAGAGCCAGCAGGACGATCCGGGAGCCCATCGCGAGCGGATTATAGCCGAGCGCCGACCCTGTTGCCAGAGCACCGGGTCCCGGGGCGTTGATTGTCGGCGCGGTTCGGGCAATGATGAGCTATTCGCGAGATCGGGCATGACGCTTCAGCTTCGTATCGGGCACGGCGTCGACGTCCACCGCTTCGCGCCGCGGCGCCGGCTGGTTCTGGGCGGCGTCGAGATTCCCTATCCGCGGGGGCTTTCAGGCCACTCCGACGCCGACGTGGTGCTGCACGCGGTCATGAACGCGGTGCTGGGCGCGATGGGGGAAGGCGACATCGGCCTCCATTTTCCGGACAGCGATTCCCGGACCGAGGGAATCGCGAGCACCGAGCTGCTGAGATCCGTTACCTCGATGATGAAGCGGAAGCGGTTTCGGGTGGTCAACCTGGACGTGACGGTGCTCGCCCAGGGACCGCGGCTGGCGCCGTACTATCCGGCGATGAGGAAGAAAATCGCGGCCTTGCTCGGGACGCGGCCGGGCGCGGTCAACCTCAAGGCCGCCACGCCGGAAAAGCTCGGCGCGCTCGGCGCGGGCAAGGGGATGGCCGCCTTCGCAGTGGTTTTATTGAGCAAATGAAGCAGGTTATGCGGGGGACCGGTGGTTGACAAAGGGCTGTTTCTATAATAATCACCAAATTTAATCTGAGTGGCACCCGACCCTCCCGACCTCGCGCAGCAAGCGCGTGAACAAGAGATTGAAAAGCTCGCTCAGGAGATCGGCCGCCTGATTCAACGCGGTGATCCGCGACGGCGGGAAGATCTCAAGGAGCTGGCGTTCACCCTCATCCGCGAGGAGCTGATTCACGAACCCGAGGGTGGCGGAAGCGTCGCGGGAACAGCGCCGGCTCCGTTCAATCCGCTGGGTACAGGGGTCTTGATCTTTTGTCTGGGGGCGGGTCTGTCGTTCGTTTTCGGGCCGGTCGGCCTCATGTTGATGGCCGGCGGCGTCTTTTTCGTCGTTTGGGGAGCGTTGATTAGCTGGCTCAAAAGGTAAGCGTTCATGGCAGAGGAAAAGGTCAAGCGCGGTATCTGGTCTCGGCGGGATTTCTTCACGCGGCTCGGTTGGGGCGGATTCGGAGTCTTCGGAGGGTTGAGCCTGCTGGGTTTCGTTCGCTCCGCTTTTCCGCGGGTTCTCTTCCAGCCGCCGAGCACGTTCAAGGCGGGGTTCCCCTCGGACTACGCCATCGGGGAGGTGAGCGAGAAATACAAGCAGGAGCAGCGGGTCTGGATCGTTCGCGAGGAATCCGGGATCTACGCCATCTTCGCCAAGTGCACCCACCTCGGCTGCACCCCCCGCTGGCTGGCGGCGGAAAACAAGTTCAAGTGCCCCTGCCACGGCAGCGGCTTTTTCAAATCGGGCCTGAACTTCGAAGGGCCGGCACCGCGGCCGCTCGATCGCTTCAAGGTCACCATCGGCGAGGACGGGCAGCTCGTGGTCGACAAGAGCAAGGTTTTCAAGATGAATCCCGGCGTCGAGCCCGACGAGCAGCACGCCGACAGCATCCTCAAGGTTTGACGGTACACCCATGGGTATTTTTGACAAGATCAAGAACGACGTCGTCGAGAGCCAGGTGTGGAAATCCATCTTTCGCCACGGCTACGAGGATACGCCTCGCAACCGCGTCATGATGGTGACCTCCAACGTCTTTCTCCACCTCCATCCCGCCAAGGTCCGCCGCCACGCGGTGAGAATGCGATTCACCTGGTGTATGGGGGGGCTGACGTTTCTCATGTTCCTCGTCACCGTGGTCACCGGCATCTATCTGATGTTCTACTACCGCCCGGTCGCCGAGTACGCCTACGCCGACATGAAATACCTCGAGTTCGACATGCCTTTCGGCATGTTGATGCGCAACATGCACCGCTGGGCGGCGCACGCGATGGTGGTGTTCGTCTGGCTCCACATGTTCCGGGTGTTTCTCACCGGGTCCTACAAGCCGCCGCGCGAGTTCAACTGGGTGGTCGGCGTGCTGCTGCTCGTGCTCACGCTCCTGTTGAGCTTCACGGGCTATCTCCTGCCGTGGGACCAGCTCGCGATCTGGGCGGTGACCGTCGGCTCCAATATGGCGCGGGCGACGCCGCTGCTGGGCTACGAGGGGCCGTTCGCCGAGTTCGTGGGCGTCAACCCGATCTACGACGCCCGGGCGTTTCTCTTCGGGGGCGGCGAGATCGGGCCGCATACGCTGTTGCGCTTCTACATCCTGCACTGCATTTTCATTCCGCTGGTCGCCAGCATCCTGATGGCGGTCCATTTCTGGCGCATTCGCAGGGACGGATTCTCCGGGCCGCCTCTGTAGCCCCGGCGCGAGGAAAAGGACGATGGCTGAGGTCACGCGCGAAAGAAGATTGCCCGTCGACGACAAGATTCACACCTGGCCCCACCTGGTGCGGATGGAGTTTCTCGTGGCGCTGTTCGTCATGGTGGTGCTCGCACTGTGGGCCATGACGGTCGACGCGCCGCTCGAGGAGCCGGCGAACCCCACCCGCACGCCCAACCCCTCCAAGGCCCCGTGGTACTTCCTGGGGCTGCAGGAGATGCTGGTCTATTTCGATCCCTGGCACGCGGGCGTCGTGCTGCCGAGCCTGATCATCGTCGGTCTCATGGTGATTCCCTTCATCGACATCAACCCCAAGGGCAACGGCTACTACTGCTTCAAGGAGCGCAAGTACGAGATCCTCACGTTCGTCTTCGGCTTCCATGTGCTCTGGGTGACGATGATCATCATCGGGACGTTTTTCCGCGGTCCGGGCTGGAACCTCTTCTGGCCCTGGCAGCGGTGGGACCCGCACAAGGTGGTGGCGCTCACCAACGTCGATCTCCCCTACCTCTTCGGGTTCCGCGACTACTGGTGGTCGGCGGCGTTCGGGCTGTTCGTGATCGCCGTTTACTTCGCCGTCGGGATCGCGCTTTTCTATTGGTGGGTGCTGCGGGTCAAGGGGCGGGAGTTCCTCGAGCGCTGGGGCATGGTGCGCTTCACGATCACCGCAGTGCTGTTCGTCCTGATGCTTTCGCTGCCGGCCAAGATGTTCCTGCGCCTGGCCTTCAACGTCAAGTACATCCTGGTCACGCCGTGGCTTAACATCTGATGTTCTACCTCGCCAAGATTTTGCAGGCCGTGGGGCTCGCCGACGTCGGCTACGCCCTGTTCGTGGGAGTCATGAAGAATTTCTCGATGGCGGAAGAAATCGTATTGACCTTGATCGGTCTCGGGGTCTTTTCCTTGGGCCGCGCCCTCGAACGCAGGGCGGCGTGAGGTGGGGGCATGGCGGAACGAGGGATCGATCCACAGGAAGAAAAGAAATCGTACGGCAGCGTCTTCGTGCTCGGCGTGGCCATGCTCGTGGCGCTGTCGTTCTGGGCGTTCTGGGACGACAACATCACGCGGCGTCCGTGGAAGGCTTTTCAGGCGCGTTTCTACCGCCTCGATTACGCCAAGGCAAAGGCGGCCTACGACGAGGAAGACAAGAAGCTGCGGGCCGAGCCGAAGTATCAGGAGCTTTCCAGGAAGCTCGCGGCGGCCAGGGCGAGCCTGTCCCGGGGGCAGATGGCCGAGCGGCTCGCCGCCCTGGAGCGCCAGGAGAAGGAAGCCGACGTGCGCTTCCGGGAGATCGATCAGGAGGTCAAGTTCATCAAAAGCGAGCTGGAGGAGGCCTGGTACGAGCACGACCACGCGGTACAGCAACGGCGCAATCCCAAGCCCTACCTCGAGGTGATTCGGGAGCTGGAAAAGGAGCAGCAGAAGCTCGAGCCGCAGCTGGCGGCGGCTCGAGCGAAGCGGGAGCGGATCAAGGAGGAGATCAAGAAGATCCACGCGGGCGTCAAGGAGCTGGAGGACGAGCTCGCCAAGCTCAGCGCGGAACGCGACAAATGGCGGCGGGTGATGGAGAACGCCACCTTCCAGCTGGGCCCGGTTTCCTTTTACCGGATTCCGAAGATCCTGCAGGTCTCGCTCGATGAATTCGACCGTAACCGCTTCGACCAGCCGATCGCGCGCGTGGACCGCTGCCAGACCTGCCACCTGGCGATCAACCGTCCCGGCTTCGAAGACCAGCCGAACCCCTTCAAGACGCACCCGAAGCGCGAGACGCTGCTCGGCGACAACGCGCATCCCCCGGAAAAGTTCGGGTGCACCTCCTGCCACGAAGGGCAGGGCGTGGCGGTGAACAGCGTCAAGCAGGCCCACGGCGAGGTGCCGCTCTGGGAATTTCCGCTCTTGCGCGGCGCCAAAGCCCAGTCGAGCTGCGTTTCCTGCCATCTCGACGTGCAGAAGTTCGAGCAGGAAGCTCCGCTGCTCGCTCAGGGGCAGAGGATCTTCGAGCAGATCGGCTGCACCGGATGCCACCTGGTCAAGGGCTACGAGAACATCCCCAAGATCGGCCCGAGCCTGCGACGGATCAGCGCCAAGGTCGACCCGAGCTGGATGGTGGGATGGATCGAAAACCCGCACAAGTTCCGGCGGCGAACCCGGATGCCGAACTTCGACCTCAAGCGCGACGAGGCGGTGGCGATCGCGGCGTTCTTGTGGTCGCTGTCGAAGGACGACGGGGAGAGCTGGCTGCAGCAGCATCCGCTGCCCGCCGCCTTCCGTGAAGGCGACGCCGCAGCGGCGGCGCGCGGCAAGAAGCTCGTGGAGACCGTGGGCTGCAAGGGCTGCCACGGATTCGCCGAAGGGGAGTTCACCACCGTCGTCGGCAAGGAGAAAGACCTGGTCCCCAATCTCAAGGACATCGCGTCGAAGACCAACCCGCGGTGGATTTACCACTGGATCAAGAATCCCAAGGACTTCGCGCCCGACACCGCGATGCCGAGCCTGCGCTTGACGGACGACGAGGCGCTGGCGATCACGAGCTACCTTGCGACCCTCGGCAGCAAGGCCGAGCCGATTCCCGGAATCGAGCAGCAGCTGAGCGACGCCAGGAACATCAAGCGCGGCGAGTCGCTGGTGCGCAAGTACGGCTGCTTCGGCTGCCACGACATCGAGGGAATGGAGAAGGAATCGCGCATCGGCGTCGAGCTCACCACCTTCGGCTCCAAGCCCCTCGAAGAGCTGTTCTTCGGCAACCGCACCGACATCAAGCCGACCTGGGACGACTGGACGTACAACAAGCTCAAGACGCCGCGCATCTACGCCACCGAGCGCGTGGAGCAGGTGATGCCGCAGTTCAATCTCGCCGACGAGGACATCCGGGCGCTGCGGATTTTGCTCGCCGGATTCCGCGAAAAGAAGGTCGGCGAGCGCTACCTGGCGGACCAGAGCCAGCGGGTGGTGCAGGTGGTCGAAGGCCGCCGGCTGGTGCAGCTCTACAATTGCGTGGGCTGCCACGAGATCGAGAAGCGCGGGGGCTTCGTGAAGAAGTACTACGAGGCTCCCGAGGCGGCGCCGCCGCCGCTCAACGGCGAAGGCGAGAAGGTCCAGTCGAACTGGCTGTTCGGGTTCCTGAAGTCGCCGGTCCCGCTGCGTCCCTGGCTCCAGATCAGGATGCCGACGTTCGGCTTCACGGATCCTCAGGCGAACCTGCTGGTGAGCTACTTCAACGGGTTGTCCAAAGTGGAAATTCCTTTCGCCTGGGTTGACGATACGAAAATTCCACGGGAGAATCTGGAAGCGGCCCGCGTGCTCGCCTCCAGGGACTATTTCAACTGCTTCAGCTGCCACCAGCAGGGCGGCAAGACTCCGGAAGGGCCGCCGGAAGGCTGGGCGCCGGATCTGGCGCTGGCGCGTCAGCGGCTCAACCCGGCCTGGATTCTCAAATGGTTGCAGGATCCGCAGAAGATCCAGCCGGGTACCAAGATGCCGTCGTTCTACCCGGGAGGGCCGGACAATATCCTGGGGGGCAAAGACGACAGGCAGATTGAAGCCCTGCGCGATTACGTGATGACGCTCGGCGGAAACGGGAGCCGGCCCGCCGCCCCTGCCGCGCCGGGAGCCAGAGCGGCGGCGCGGCGCTGAATAGACACCCTGGCGGGAGCGTCCAAAAGGAGGGGGTGTCCATGAGTCAACGAGCGAAGGAGGTTTCTATTATGAGGAAATTGGGATCGATTGTTTTATCCGCGGCGCTGCTCGCCGGACCGGCGGCAGCGGGAGCTTACGAGGGCGTCGACGTCAAGGACGGCGGCACGATCTCGGGGACGGTGAAGTTCAAGGGCACCGCTCCCGCGCCGAAGAAACTGGAGGTCAGCAAGGATAAGGAAGTCTGCGGCAAGACGCCCAAGGTCGACCAGTCGCTGGTGGTGAACGGCGGTAATCTGGTCAACGCCGTCGTGACGATTACCGATATAAAGAAGGGAAAAAAGATCACCACGCAAAAGGTCACGCTCGACCAGAAGGGCTGCGAATACCAGCCGCACGTGCTGGCTTTTCCGGCGGGCACCACGGTCCAGATCCTCAATCCCGACGGCATCCTTCACAACGTCCACTCGTACAGCAAGGTGAACAGCCCGTTCAACCTCGCGCAACCCAAGTTCAAGAAGAGCATGGAAGTCAAGATCGCCAAGCCCGAAGTGATCGAGGTGAAATGCGACGTTCACGGCTGGATGCAGGGATGGCTGGTGGCGACGGAGTCACCCTACGTGGCGGTCACGGATAATTCCGGCGCGTTCAAGCTCACCGACGTGCCGCCGGGGACCTACACCGTCGAGGTCTGGCACGAAAAGCTCGGCAAGACCAGCCAGAAGGTCACCGTCAAGGCCAAGGAAGACGCCAAGGTGACATTCGAGATGGCCGGCAAGTAAGCCACAGGCCGCCGCCCGCAGTCTGCACGGCGCCGTTTCGGCGCCGTGCTTTTTTGGGCTCAGGAGCAGCCCGAGCGGTGCTTGAAGTAGTTCCACGCGCGCTCGAGGTCGACGGGCGGCAGGGCCTCGACCCGGCGTGCCGCGGCCTCGTCTCCGGTGAGCCGCGCCGGAGCGCCGATCTGCAGGGCGCCGAAGAGAATTTCCGCCGCTTCTTCGAGATAGATCGCCATCATGACCGCTTCGGGAACGGTCGCCCCGACGGTTACCTGACCGTTGCCGCGCAGCAGCACGGCAGGGCGGTCGCCCAGAGCTTCCGCGACCTCGCGCCCGAGCTGCGGCGTCGAGATCAAATCCGGCTTGGGAAAGACCGGCACTCCGCCAGAGAAAAAGCTTCCATGGTTGTGGACGGGCACTAGCGGCCGGTCCGTCACCGAGAACATGTTGGCCACGCGGGCGTGAACGCGCGCGATGGCCCCGACACGCGGCATCGTCTGGAAGATCGCTAGATGGAGGGGCGCCTCGAAGGGGGGCGCGTGGCGCCCCTCGACCACTTTTCCCGTCAGGTCGATCGTGAGAAGGTCCTCCGCTCCGACGAGCGCCAGGCTCACCCTCGGAGTGAGCAGGAACCGGTCGGTCCCCGGAATCCTGCAGCTTACGTGACCGAAGCCCTGGATGAGCCGCTCCCGGTCGAGAATCCGACAGGCACAGACGATGTCGTCCTTGAGCCGGCGAATCTCCGTTTCCATAAAGGGTCCTCCTGTCAAGTCAGTGTAGTGCCTACCTGTCAATGAATCCCTTTCAATAAGCTGCGCCGCCGCAGCAGGTGGGGTTTCCGGGTGTGTCGACATGGACGTTGAAGGTGTCCGGGAACGAGGAGACCCGCTGGGGATCACGCTCCTTTGTTATTTGGCGGGATTTGGGCTATAGTAACGTTTCGCCTCTCGGGAGAAAAGGGAGCCGTGTGAAGATCAAGGTCGAATCCTTTTCCGACGCCAAGGGACACGAAAGCCCGTCTCGTTTTTTGCTCGGCAGCCGGGCGGTCCAGGTCGCGGCGGTCGTGGATCGCTGGTTCGGAGAGCACTCCTGTTATTTCCGGGTGCTGGGGGACGACGACAACTCCTACATTCTCAAGGGACCTCTGGGCGACGGCAGCTGGGAGCTGGTCTCGTTTACCCACAAGGACTCGCGCGGCACCGAGCTCGAGTTCGAGGGCAAAAGGGAACTCCAGTAAGCCGCGACACGCCCCCGGTCTCGCTTCGGCCCGGCCGGCCGTTTCAGCGTCCATCGCAGGCAGGAACAGGAAGTGAATCGATGAGCAAGCAGCATCTCGTCGCGGTCATCGGCGCCGGTCCGGCCGGGATCTACGGCACGCGGAAGCTGGTCGAGGCCGGCCATCGCGTTCTGCTGATCAATCGGGACATCAAGCCGGGCGGCCTGGCCGAGTACGGTATCTTCTTCGACAAGCAGAAAATGAAGGAAGGGCTGCGCAAGCAGTTCAAGAGGATCCTGGCGGACCCGAGAGTTTTCTATCTTGGCCATGTGACCGTGGGCGAGGATCAGGCGCTCACTTTGCAGGACCTTCGCGACACCGGCTTCAGCGCGATCGTCGTGGCGGCAGGGGCCCAGGGCACCAAGAAGCTCGGCCTTCCGGGCGAGGATCTCGCCGGCGTCTATCACGCCAAGGACGTCGTCTATCACTACAACAAGCTCCCGCCGTTCAGCCAGCGACGGTACGAGCTCGGGTCGCGCGTCGCCATCATCGGGATGGGAAACGTGATGGTGGACGTCGCCAACTGGCTGCTCAACTATCAGCGGGTCGCCGAGGTGACGGTGGTCGCCCGGCGCGGCCCGAAGGAAAAGGCCTACGACGATAGCGAGTTCGAGGTGATCGAGAAATATCTGGACAACGCCGATCTGCGCGGCGAGATCGAGCGGATCCGCCCGGATCTCGAAAAGGTCGGGCAGAACGTCGATGAAATCATCCGTGCCTTCGTCAAGGACAGCACGCCCCCGCCGGGCCAGAAATTGCGCTTTCGCTACCTCTGCTCGCCGGTGCGGGTGCTCCCCACGCCGGAGGGCAGGGTCGCCGGGCTCGAGGTGGAGCATAACATTCTGGCGGTGGAAAACGGCCGGACGGTGGCGAAAGGAACGGGGCGGTGCAGCCGGCTCGACCTGGATTCCGTGATCTACGCGATCGGCGACCAGGTCGACGCCTCACTCGGGCTTCCCTTCGCGCGCGGCGCCTTCATCACCAGCCCCGCGCAGTCGTCGAGCGATCCGAATGCCGCGCCGTACCAGCCCTACGACCCTCAGACGAAGCAGGTGCTCGAGGGAATTTTCGTGATCGGCTGGTCGCGCAACGCGAGCGTCGGGCTCGTCGGCGTGGCCAAGCAGGACGCCGAGCGCGGCATGAAGGTCGTCAACCAGTATCTCGCCGGGAAAGAAGGCTATCCGCCGGAGCTGGTCGAGCAGAAGATCGAAGCGGTGCTCGACAAGCTCGAGGAAAACAAGGTCCCGTTCGTGACGAAAGAAGACATCGAAATCCTGGAAGCGGCGGAACGAGCCGAAGCCCGCAAGCGCAACACCTGGGAATACAAGTTCGCAACGGACGAGGAGATGCTGGCGATCATCTCCGCGCCCAAAGCCGTCGCGAACTGATCGAGTCTCCTTCGCCGGGCCCTTCTCCAACGCGGCCGAGGCTTCGAACGCCGGCCGCGTTCGTCGGAATTCACCCCGCCGCCTGCGAAGGGGATGTCAGCGGCGTCGCCGGGCTCCGGGCGCTCCGCCGCGGGTTGCGCCGGAGCGGAGAGCGGCGTGTTGCGCGTCGGCGGCGCGGGCTCGGGCGATCTGGCGCGGGGACGCTCCCTCCGCCTCCGCGATCTCGGCCAGCGTTCTACCGGAAAGCACGGAACGGGGCTCGGTTGCGGTGATATCGGTCGTCGAGGCCTGCTCGTCCCGGTGCTTGATCAGGAGCCACTGGCGGTCGCGCATCCGCACCATGGCCCAGGAGCCCTTCAGCTTCTCGCCGTAAAGCGTGAACTTGATTTCTCCCTTCTCCAGCGCGGCGTCCACGTCCGCGGTTTCAGGCTCCCATACGCCCCGGTCCCACACCATCACCGTGCCGGCGCCGTATTCGCCCTCGGGAATGACGCCTTCGAAGCGGTTGTATTCGATCGGGTGATCCTCGGTCTGCATCGCAAGGCGTTTGACCGCCGGATCGAGCGCCGGCCCCTTGGGTACCGCCCAGGACAGCATGACTCCGTCGTGCTCGAGACGAAAATCGTAGTGGAGATGACCGGCGCAGTGCTTTTGCACCACGAACTCACGCCGTCCGGAGGACCGCCGGCTCCCGCCCTCCGGCTCGGGCGTGACGTCGAAGCGCCGCCTGCTGCGGTACTCCGAAAGCCGCTCCGGGCCGCCGGGCGACCGACGCGAGCCCGCTTTCACGGTGCGGCCGCCGCTGAAGCGGCCTCCAGATCGAAGACGGCGACGACCGGCGCGTGATCGCTCGTCCCGAACTCACGCTGGACCACGCAGGTTTTCGCCCTGGCGGCGAGCCTCGGGCTCGCCAGGATGTAGTCGAGCCGCCAGCCGATGTTGCGCTCACGCAGCCGGCGCCACGGCGGCCACCAGGTGAAAAGGTTTTCGTTCTCGGGATCGAGGGCGCGGCCGACGTCGACCAGACCGCACGCCAGGATGCGCTCGAACATCTCCCTTTCGTCCGGCCGCTGCCCGTAGAGCATGGGGTTTCGTTCCTTGGGGTGGACGTCCCTGTCCGTGCGGGTGATGTTTATGTCGCCGCAAATGATCAGGTCGGCGCCGCGACCGCAGACCGCAGCCGCGTAACGTTCCAGTTCCTCGAGGAAGCGCATCTTGGCCGGGAAATCCTTGCCGCCGTTCGGAACGTAGACCGACGCCACCGTGAGCGCGCCGATCTCGGCCGCCACGATGCGGGTTTCGCAGTCGAAAGGAGGGTGGAAAAAGCGCGGCTCCGCGGCGAACGCCTCGCGCCGGATGTGCAAGCCCACCCCCGAGTAGGCGCGCTCACCGTGCCAGTAGCAGTGATAGCCCCGGAGCTCGCAAAGGGCGGGCGGGATCTTGGACGGCGGAGACTTGATTTCCTGGAGGCAGACGACGTCGGGGAGTTCCCGCTCGAGCCATTCGAGAAATTGGGCTTCGCGCGCGCGAATGCCGTTGACGTTCCAGGTGGCGATCTTCATGACGGATCGCTCGCCGTGCTCCGGACGGCGGCCGCCGGACCCGAACGGTCTCAGCCCGACTTCTGCTCCATCCGCTTGATCAGCTCGTCGAACGACGACCTGGCGAGCACGCGCTGAAACTGCGAGCGGTAATTGTTGACCAGGCTGATATTCTCCGCGACGACATCGTAGATTCGCCAGCGGCCGTCGAGGCGGTGCAGACGATACTCGACCGAATAGGACTGTTCGTCCTTGCCGACGACCCGGGTCTGAACGCGAGCGTAGTTCTGGTCGATGGACTCGCCGACGTAGAGCACCTTCTGGCCTTCATAGAGATCGATCTTGTCGGCGTAGGTCGCTTCCAGGAGCGCGGTGAAGACCGTGACGAACCGTTTTTGCTGCTGCGGCTCCAGCCGGCGCCAGTGCGTCCCCAGCGAGCGCCTGGCCATCTCCGGAAAATCGAAGAGCGGGTAGACGATCCTGCGCAGGCGGTCGAGGGCGGCCGCGCGCGACTGCGCATCCCCGAGCTTGGCGTTCTTCAGGACCTCAACACCCTGGCTGATCGCCGCGCGGATCTCCTCGGTCGGCTCGCCGGCTGCCGCCGGCAAGCCGCCGGCAAGCAGTGCTGCCGCCACAAGCGCGGCCCGAATCCCCGGGAACGTCCCTTTCATGGTCACCTCGCAGCTTCCTAGCTTATACGAAACGCGAAGCGACGCAACGGGGATCGCTTTTCGCGCGCGAACTTTAACGCCGCCGGAGGCGATGCTAGAATGGGCCCCGACCCGATCGGGGCTGGCCCCCGCGCCCGCGCGGATTACACTGGACGAGCATGACCGCACACGAGATTTGCGCACCACAGGCGCCGCGCCCGGCGATTGCGTTGCTCGCAGCACTGTTGTGCTGCGCCCTTTACGGCGCGGCGTTCGCGGAAGCGCCGGCGACTCCCGCGGCGAAAGCGCGGCCGGCGCAGCAGCCGATCCCGCTTTCCGAGGTAGCGCTCGAAGCCGAATTCGTCGCGGCGCGCCTGCGCGACGGGCAGGCGGAGCTGCTTTCCGACGCGGCCGACGACGCGGCGGAGGAGCAGCTGCCCTCGCTCGTCCGCGAGATCGACGCTCGGCTGCGCGAGACGCGGAAGGTCGCGGCCCACCGTCCCTCGCTCGAGACGCTGCGGAGTTTGGACGCGAGCTGGCGCCGGGTTCGCGGCAATCTTTCCGCGTGGACCCGGAAGCTGGCGGACCGGGCGGAGGCGCTCGAGCGGGAACTGGGGGAGCTGCAGGCGCTCGGTCAGGTCTGGGAGCTGACCCTCGCCGCCGCGAGGCAGGGTAACGGCCCGCCGGAGATCGTCCAGCGCATCGAGACGACGCTGGGCGAAATCCGGGAGGCCCGCGCAGCCATCGTCAAGGAGCAGGCGCGGGCGCTGGCGGTGCAAAGTCGGATCGCGTCGCAGGACGCGCGCGTCGGCGAGGCGCTGGCGCTCGTGGACCGGGCCCACCGGCGGATCCTCGATCACCTGCTGGTCAGGGACGGAGCCGCGATCTGGAGCCGGGACGCGTTTGCCCGCTCGGGACAGGACTTCCAGGAGGAGAGCCGGTCGTCGTTCGCAGCGCAATGGACCGCCGTCCGGCTCTATGCGGAACGGCAACGGGCGGAGTTCTTCCGGCATGTCCTCGTCTTTTTGCTCTTCTGGATCGTTCTCGCCTGGGTCCGCCGCCGCCTCTCGCCGGCGCTCGCCCCCGGGGGGGAAGCGGAACGCGCCGGGCAGGTCCTGAAGACTCCGGTCGCAGTCGCGTTCCTGCTCTCGTTCTTCCTCAGCCGCTGGATCTATCCGGAGGCCCCGCGCCTCCTCTGGGCGGCGCTCGAGGTGTTCGCTCTGCTTCCGAGCGCTTTGATCCTGCGGCGGCTGATCGGCCGCGACCTGCACCCCGCGGTTTACGCCGTGATCGGCTTTTACTTCCTGGACCGGCTGCGGGCGGTTCTGGCCGCGGTGCCGCTGCTGCCGCGGCTGGTGCTCTTGCTCGAGATGCTCGGGACGGGCTGGCTGCTGCTGTGGCTGGTCCGCTCGCTGGGGCGAGCGCGCGCGGCGGAGACGCAGCGCGACGGGCTGCGACAGGCGGTTCGCATCGCCTGCGGGCTCGCTCTCGGCTTGACGGCGGGGGCCTTCGCGGCAAGCGCGCTCGGCTACGTCACGCTCGGCAATCTGCTCGGCAACGCGCTGCTCGACGGCGCCTACCTCGCCCTGGTCCTCTACGTCGCGGTGGAGATCGCCGAGGGCCTGTTCGCGGCCCTCCTGCTGGTGCGCCCGGCCGCGTTGCTTGGCTGCGTGAGCCGGCACCGGCCTTTGCTGCGGCGCAGAGCGCGCCGCGGGCTGCAGTGGCTCGCGGTGGCGCTGTGGAGCGTCTTCCTGCTCGAGCGGCTGCTGCTGCGCGAGCGGGTCTTCGACGCGACCGCGAAGCTGTTGGCCGCCGAGCTGGCGATAGGCTCGCTACGTCTCTCGCTCGGCGACGCGCTTGCCTTTGCAGCCACGGTGTGGGGCGCGCTCTGGTTCTCCCGCTTCGTGCGCTTCGTGCTGGAAGAGGACGTCTATCCGCGCGTCTCGATGGCGCGCGGCCTGCCCTACGCCATCTCGACGGTGATCCATTACCTGCTCGTTTT
The DNA here is from genome assembly GCA_035574315.1 of Candidatus Zixiibacteriota bacterium. Classification (NCBI taxonomy): domain Bacteria; kingdom Pseudomonadati; phylum Candidatus Zixiibacteriota; species Candidatus Zixiibacteriota bacterium. The sequence goes on along the minus strand of DATLYW010000028.1, from coordinate 57,880 downwards.
CGCCGGCTTCTTCGTCGCCGTGGCGGCGCTCGGCGTCGACATGACCCGGTTCACGATTCTCGCCGGCGCGTTCACGGTCGCCGTCGGCTTCGGCCTGCAAAACATCTTCAACAACTTCGTCTCCGGCCTGATCCTGCTCTTCGAGCGCCCGGTCAACGTCGGCGACGTCGTGCAGATCGACGATACCCCCGGCGTGGTCGAGCACATCGGCATTCGCGCCAGCCTGCTGCGCACGCCGAAGGGCTCGATGCTGGTCGTACCGAACGGCAAGCTGATCTCCGAGCGGGTGATCAACTGGTCGCTGGCCAACCCGCGCCACGGCATCGAGCTGCCGGTGGCGGTCGCGTGCGGGACGGATCCGAAGCGGGTGATCTCGCTGCTCGAAGAGACCGCCGCGGCGCACCCCGCGATCGCCGCCGACCCGCCGCCCCAGGCGCTGGTGGTGAAGCTCGGGCCGGACGCCATCGGCATGGAGCTGCGCGCGTGGACCGACCGTCTCGACGACTGGATGCGCGTGCGCAGCGAGCTGGCGATCCGCGTGAGCGAGGCCCTGGCGGCGGCAGGGATCGCGCTGCGCTGAGGATCCCGGCCGGGCGGTTTCGGTTTTTAAAAATCCCGCGGATGTAGTAAGTGTAGCGGTACAGGCCGCGTTCGGGGGAAGCCGATGTTTAGCGTCGACAAGCTCTTGCAGCTGGGGCTCTTCAACCAGGTGATTCCGATGTGGCAGGTCTTCTTCTACATCGGGGTGCTGGTTCCCTTTCTGCTCTGCCGTCGCATCAAGACCTGTCTCTTCCTGACCTATCTTTTTACCTTCTATCTCGGCTTCCTGGTTCAGTGGGGCGATTATCTCGCTCAAGCCGGCGCCCTGCTGCCCTTCGCTCTGTATGCCCTGAGCGGCATCTTCGTCTCACTCGTCTTCATCATTCTGGTCTTCAAGGAAGAAGGGTTCTCCGTCAGCTTCGGCTGGCGCCGCCGGCCGTCGCCGGGGCTCGAGAGGTTCGATCTCGACCAGAAGCCCTGAGCCAGCCCCACGAGCCCACGCCGACGGCTCTTGCCAATCCCGTGCTCCTAAAATAATATCCGGTTCTTGCCCCGCCGGGGAACCGTTCGGGAGGAGCGCGAAATGGCCGACAAAGCGATCGAGGTTCTGCTTCAGGAGAGGAGGAGCTTTTCGCCGCCCAAGCAGCTGAAGCGCAGCGCCAACGTGAAGTCCGCGGCCGTCTATACCGCGGCGGCCCGGAACCCGCAGGCGTTCTGGGCGCGCGCCGCCAGGGAGCTCGAGTGGTTCAAGCCGTGGAAAAAGGTGCTCGAGTGGAAGCTGCCGTGGGCCAAGTGGTTCGTCGGGGGAAAGCTCAACGCCTCGTACAACTGCCTGGACCGCCACGTCAAGACCGCGCGACGCAACAAGGCGGCGATCCTCTGGGAAGGGGAGCCCGGGGATGAGCGGGTCCTCACGTACCGCGACGTCTGGCGCGAGGTCAACAAGTTCGCGAACGTGCTCAAGCGCCTCGGGGTGCGGCGCGGCGACCGGGTGGCCATCTACATGGGCATGATCCCGGAGCTGGTCATTGCGATGCACGCCTGCAATCGCATCGGGGCGACGCACAGCGTGGTGTTCGGCGGCTTCAGCGCCGAATCGCTGCGCGACCGCATCAACGACGCCCGGGCCAAGGTCCTCGTCACCGCCGACGGCGGGTACCGCCGGGGCTCGGTGGTGCCGCTGAAGAAAAACGCGGACGAGGCGCTCGAGGACGCGCCTTCGGTCGAGAACGTCGTGGTGGTCGAGCGCGTCGGCAGGGAGTCCGGCGCCGCCATGAAGGGCGGGCGGGATCACCGGTGGGACGAGCTGATGGCGGATGCCCCGCTTTGGTGTGAGCCGGAAGCGATGGACAGCGAGGACATGCTCTTCATCCTCTACACCAGCGGCACCACCGGCAAGCCCAAGGGGATCGTCCACACCACGGGCGGCTATCTCACCGGCGTCTATCTCGCCAACAAATGGATCTTCGATCTGAAGGAGGACGACATTTTCTGGTGCGCGGCCGACATCGGCTGGGTCACCGGCCACACGCACATCGTCTACGGCCCGATGGCGAACGGCGCGACCCAGGTCCTGTACGAGGGCACGCCGGACTGGCCGGAGCGGGACCGCTTCTGGCGCATCGTCGAGAAGTACGGCGTCACCGTCTTCCACACCGCGCCGACGGCGATCCGCACCTTCATGCGCTGGGGCACCGAGTTTCCGGCCAGGCACGATCTCAGCTCGTTGCGGCTCCTCGGAACCGTCGGCGAGCCGATCAACCCCGAGGCGTGGGTCTGGTACCACAAATACATCGGCGGCGGGCGCTGTCCGGTCCTGGACACCTGGTGGCAGACCGAGACGGGGCACCCGTTGATCACGCCGCTGCCCGCGCTGACGACGCTCAAGCCCGGTTCCGCGACGCGGCCCTTTCCCGGGATCGAGGCGGATATCGTCGACGAGAACGGAAAATCGGTGCCCAGGGGGGCCGGCGGCTACCTCGTGCTCACGCGGCCCTGGCCGGCGATGATGCGGACGATTTACGGCGACCCGGACCGGTACGTGCAGAACTACTGGAGCCGTTTCCCGGGCAAATATTTCGCGGGCGACGGCGCGAAGCGGGACAAGGACGGATACTTCTGGCTGCTCGGGCGCGTCGACGACGTGATGAACGTCGCGGGCCACCGGATCAGCACGATGGAAGTCGAAAGCGCGCTCGTCGATCACAAGTCGGTCGCCGAGGCCGCGGTGATCGGCAAGGAGCACGAGATCAAGGGGCAGGCGATCTGCGCCTTCGTCTCGCTCAAGGCGGGGGTCGACGGAAACTCCTCGCTGGTCGATGAGCTCAAGAACCACGTCGTGAAGAAGATCGGCCCGATCGCCCGGCCGGACGAGATTCTTTTTGCAGCCGAGCTGCCGAAGACCCGCAGCGGCAAGATCATGCGCCGGCTGTTGCGCGACATCGCGGACGGCCGGACGCTGGGAGATACCACGACCCTGGCCGACCCGACCGTGGTCGCCAAGCTGAAGGAGCAGTACGGTGAGGAGTGAAGCGAACGGGAGAAGAGACATCGTGGGGAGGGCGGCGAAAACCGCGGTTGTGCTGGCGCTTGCGTGGCTTGTCGGAACGGGCGCGGCCGCCGCGCAGGGAGCGCGGGAGAAGATCCGGGTCGCGCTCGGGTCGATCTCGGTGAACTCCAGCGTGATTCCGATCGGCCATCAGGCGGGTATTTTCGCCAAGCACGGCGTCGACCTCGAGCCTATCTACATGGGAGGGGGGATGAATTCGCTGGCGGCGGTGACCTCGAACTCGGTGCAGTTTCTCGCCGCCGGTTCGACCGCGACCATCAGCGCGCGGCTCGGCGGAGTCGACATCACGATGCTTTCGGTGCAGTCGAACAAGCTCGACTACACCGTCTTTGCCGCGCCGGAGATCAGGTCTGTTCAGGATCTTCGGGGAAAGATCGTCACCGGGACCCGGCCGGGCGCGTCGGCGGACAGCGCGCTGCGACTCTGGCTGCGCCGCTCCGGCCTCACGCCCGACAAGGACGTGGTCTTCATCTCGGTCGCGGACAGCCAGCAGGGGCGCCTCAACGCGCTTCACCGGGGGTCGGTGGTGGCGACGGTGCTGGCGCCGCCTTTCAGCGGCATGGCGAAGCGGCTCGGCCTGCGGGAGCTGGCGGACCTCAGAAAGACCGACATCGAGTACTCCGGGACCTCGATCGCCGGCATGGCGAGCTACATCAGGAACCACCCGCAGCTCGTGGAGAATTTTCTGAAGGGATACATCGAGTCGCTCCATTACTTCCGGACCCAGCGGGAAAGAACGATCGCCGGGATCATGAGGTATCTCAAGATCACCGACCGGGCGCGCGCCGAGGAGGGATACGACTACTACGTCGACCTGATGCCGGAGATGCCGTACGCGAGCCCCAAGGCGGTGCGCGCGGTGCTGCAATTCCTGGCGGCCAACCAGCCCAAGGCTGCGACGGCCAACCCGGAAGATTTCTACGACATGAGCTTTCTCAAGAAGATCGAAGGCAGCGGATTCGCCAAATCGCTCGCCTCCGTTCGGTATTGAGCCGGCTAAAAACCGAATCGGGAGATCCGTCGATGACCAGGCGAAGCGCGGGAGTCTTGTTTCTGGCGGCGCTGCTGGCGTGGCCGGCGGCGCAGGCGGCGGGACAGGAAAAGGGGCTCAAGAAAATCCGCTGGGGGGTGACGTCGATCTCGGCGTCGAACTGGATCCCGTGGCTCGCCAAGGAAGCCGGGATCTACGAGAAGAACGGCCTCGAAGTCGAGCTCATTCTGCTCAAGGGCTCCGGGCAGACCTCGGCGGCGATCCTGGGCGGCAGCATCTTTGCGGCGCCGGTGACGCTCACGCAGGTGATGCTCGCCAATCTGAGCGGGGCGGACCTGGTCACGGTCGCGCATACGGTTCCCGGGGTCCAGAGCAAGCTCGTGGTCAAGCCGGAGATCCAGCGGCCGGAGCAGCTCAAGGGCAAGAAGATCGCGACCTCGAGCCTGGGGTCCCTCGGGGACTTCCTGAACCGCTATATCATGCGCAAGCACGGGCTCGATCCCAACCGCGACGTGACCTGGCTCATGGTGGGAACGCCTCCGGAGCGGCTCCAGGCGCTGGTTTCGGGTAACATCGACGCCGCCGATCTCTCGTATCCCACCGACGCGCAGGCGGAGCGCATGGGTTATCGGATCTTGTGGGACGCGAGGAAAGAGGTCGTTTATCCTTCGATGTCGGTGGTGACGCGGCGCAAGCACGTCCAGGAGGACCGCGACACGGTGATGCGCATGGTGCGCTCGCACGTCGAGGGCATCGCCTATCTCAAGAAGAACAAGGAGTTCAGCATCAAGGTGCTGAGCAAATATCTCAGGAACAACGACCGCAACCTGCTCGAGGGCTCCTACGAGATCTACCGCCAGGATTTCATTGCCGTGCCCTACCCGATCATGCACGGCCTGCAGGCGACCTACGACTACGTGGCGGAGCGCCGCCCGGAGATCCGCAACCGCAGGCCCGAAGAGTTCATGGATCCGAGCTTTATCTCGGAGCTGGACAAGAGCGGCTTCATCGCGCGCCTCTACGAGCGGAAATAGCCGCCGCCTCAAAAATAGGGAACCTTCGCGCGGGCATCGACGATCAGCCGCTCCGCGTCCTCGGGAAGGAGGTAGCGTTCCTCGACGAGCCGGCGGGCGGCCCGGGCGAACTCCCGGAGGTAGCGCTCGCGGCTGCCGTAGCGCTCCCGGAGGGAGGCGCGGGGATCGCCCGCCTGGAGCCTTTCTCTTCGAGTTCTTGCGAAGGGTATGAAAGAGCCGAGCAGCCCCGCCAGCTCGTCTTCCGCGAGGCGGCGGCTCTGGAGATTCCAGCCCGTATAAGTGCCGACGGGGACGCTCACCGCGGGCAGGCGAATGCCGGCGATGTCGTTCCCGTCGGCGTCGACCTTGGGCACCAGGATTCTGTAGGCGCCGTTGCCGATCGGCCGCGGCGGATGAAAGTCGATCCTCCCGCGGCGGAGATTCGGCCCGTAATCCAGGAAGAGCTGGCGGTTGTGGAGCCCGTGGTAGCGAACACCGGGAATCTCGGGGAAGCCGGTGCTTTTCCTGTCGGGCGGCACGAGCGTCCCGGCGCGGACGGTCGGATAGCGGCTCGGGGGCGGGGGAATGCCGCGGCTCACCCATGAGTCCATGGCGTCGATCAGCGCGCGCAGGACCTCGCCCGCCGGCAGCGGGTTGGTGCGCTGTCGGGTGTTCTCTCTCCCGGGCGCCGCACCCGCCGGGCTGTTGTGCTGCGCGCTGGCGATCAGGTAGATCCGCGCCTTTTCGGGAACCGCCGCGTCGCGTCCCCTCCCGTCCGTGTGGACGAGACAGCCGCGCTTTTGCCAGTACTCGGTCGAAGTCTGCGTGTGGATGACGTAGGGGTCGGTCGCCTGCCGCTTGAGGATACCGTCCTTCCGTCCGCTCTGCGGATCGCGCCCGATGCCGTAGGCGAAGGGAAACAGCTCGGGGTCGAGCTGGTCGGTGTGTTGCTGCGAGGAGGTGACGGGTCGCGCGAACTCGTAGTTGAGGAACAACCGGCCCCCGCCGGCCGCGTGCGGCGCGACCGCGTCGAACACCTTGCGGCCGGACTCGTCTCGATTGAAGCCATGGTAGACGAAGTCGCGGAGATAGCGTCCGCTCTGCGAACGCCCCCAGCCGTAGGCGTAGCGGACCGCTCCCGCGAGCGGATTGGCCCTCCCCGTCCGGTCGCGGACGCCGTAGCGCAGAAACGAAACGAAATCGCGCACGGCGGCAAATCCCAGCCCGAGAACCAGAGGGTTCTTCGCCGGATAAACGAGCTCGTAGATGAATCCGGGCCTGAAGCCGGAGCGGAGATAAAGATCGGCGGCGCTCGGTTGCACGGGCAGGCGGCGGCCGGCGTGCGCGGCGGCGAACTCCCATTGGGCGGGAGGCACGGCGACGCGCTCGCCGTAGGACTTTTTCCGGACCGTAAGCCGGCAGCGGCTCTTGTCGAAGGTCGCCGTCTCGTAGCTCCTCACGCGCTCGTCGCCGCTCAGGGGCCGGGAGAGAATCCCCGGCTCGGTGACCACGATCTCGGCGCGCACGGGGCGGACGATCGCCGAGCCGCCGTCGGTCGCGACTGGGACCTGGAGCGCGAGCACTCCCTTGCCGGGAACGAGGTCGCCCTGCCACCCGCACCAGACGATCGTGTAGCCGCGGCGCATCAAAAAGCCGTTGCCCGCGTCCGCGAGCTCCCGCGGATCGTCGGCCGCGCGGGCGTCGTTCAGGAACGTGAGCGCGCGCTTGGCGCCGCGGTTCGGCGCGTCGAAGAAAATCCGGCCGTTGCCGCGGGCCATGTCGAGCGGCTTCAGGATGCAGAAGTCGCTGGCGTACTCCACCCGACCGCGGCGGTTTCTCGGCGCCTTATCGAGGTTGACGATCACCCGGTCGAGCGGGCTTTCGGGGTCGACCTCTCCGTACGCCTTGCCCGCGAGCTTTTCGTAGGCTCCGGTAACACCGAACTCGTGGCCGCGGGCGAAGATCTCGCGGCGGGTAACGACAAAGCGGGTGATCATGGGAGCGACTCCTCGACGTGGCTCTAGCCGCCTCCGACCGAACAGTCAAGGACTCTCGTGCGAAGCCGCTTGCGGTTGATTCAGCGGCCGATCCTCTGTTATGAGTGCGAAGCTAAGCCAGGAACCCCGGGAGGACCCCCATGCGACGTCGAGTGTTGCAGCTCTGGGCTCTGATCGGCCTTTCTCTCGCCGGCCATGCGTTTGCGCAGGAACCGTTTTACAAGGGGAAGACCGTACGCATCATCGTCGGTTTCTCGGCCGGCGGCGGCTACGACACCTACTCGCGGGTGCTCGCACGCCACATGGGAAGGCACATTCCGGGAAACCCCGCGATCGCCGTCGAGAATATGCCGGGAGCCGCGAGCCTCATCGCCGCCAACCACGCTTACAAGGTCGCCCGTCCCGACGGGCTGACGATCGGTCATTTCATCGGCGGGCTGTTTCTCCAGGCGCTGCTCGGCAAGCCCGGAATCGAGTTCGACGCCCGCAAGTTCGAGTACCTCGGCGCCCCGGCCCAGGACAACCAGATGCTGGCCGTCTCGAAGAGAAGCGGCGTTACCGGGGTCGAGCAATGGATGGAGTCCAAGCAGGTAGTGAAGTTCGGCGGGGTGGGCGCCGGCTCCGCGACCGACGACATCACCAAGATCGCCAAGGCCACGCTCAACCTCCCGATTCAGCTCGTCTCGGGATACAAGGGCACCGCCGACATCCGCCTTGCCTTCAACGCCGGCGAGGTGGACGGGCTCACCAACTCGTGGGAGTCGTTCAAGGCGACGTGGCGGCGGGAGGTCGAGTCCGGCGAGGTGCGCATGATCCTCCAGGCGGTGGCAAGACCGAACCCCGAGGTGGGAAAGGTGCGGCGGGTCGTCGACTACGCGAAGAGCGAGCTCGACCGCAAGGTGATCCAGGTCGGAATCCATGACTACAACCCGACCGCGCGGCCTTACGTGCTGCCTCCGGGCACGCCCAAGGAGCGGGTGCAGCTCTTGCGGCGGGCTTTCATGGAGACTATGAAGGATCCCGAGTTTCTCGCCGACGCGCAGAAATCGAAGCTCGATCTCAGCCCGCTCAGCGGGGAAGAGCTCGAAAAAAGCGTACTCGGTATCGTCAACGCCGAGCCTGCCGTCGTGGCGCGCTTGAAGGAAATCCTCCTCAAGTAACGAAAACGGCCGGCCTCGAATACTAAGGGGAAGAAGCGATGAGAGGAAATCTTGGACCCGACAGGGGACCCGGTATTATCGCCGGCGCGGTTTTCGCGACGGCGCTTTTCGCCGCCGGCCTTGCCGCGGCCGCCGCGGCCACCGTGGAGAGCGTGGCTTTGCTCAAGGGACCGGAGCGCCAGAAGATTCTGGTGGAGGGAGCGAAAAAAGAAGGCAAGCTCACCTGGTACAGCACGCTGATCGTCGATCAGGTGGTGCGGCCGCTCAAGGCTGCTTTCGAGAAGGAGTACCCGTTCGTCCAGATCGAGTTTTTCCGCGGCAACACCGAGCGGGTCGTGCAAAAGGCGGTGTCCGAGTACCGCGCGCGGCGCTACGACGTCGACATCATCGACGGAACGACCTCCGCCGCCATGGCGAACAAGGCCGGCATCATGCAGCGTTTCTTCTCGCCGTATCTCGACGAGTATCCGCCCGAGCTCAGGGATCCCCGGGGCATCTGGGGCGCGACCAACCTCTATTTCCTCACACCCGGATACAACACCCGGATGGTGAAGCCGGGCGAGCTCCCGAAGACGTGGGAAGACCTGTTGCAGCCGCGGTGGAAGGGCAACATGATCTGGTCGACGAGCCGGGGCTCCGGCGCGCCGATGATGATCGGCAACATCCTACTCACGCTCGGGCCGGAGGCGGGCAAGGCCTTGCTGCTCAAGCTTGCGAAGCAGGAGATCGCTAAGAGCACGGCGAGCAACCGCCAGATCCTCGACCTCGTGATCGCCGGGGAGCACCCGCTGGCGCTCCACATCTTCAACCACCACGCATTGATCAGCCGGAAGGCGGGCGCGCCGGTCGACTGGCACCCCATCGAGCCCGTCACCGCCACGTTCAACAGCAGCGGCCTGGCGAAGAACGCCCCGCACCCGCACGCGGCGATGTTGTTTCTCGATTTCATCTTCTCCAGGCGCGGGCAGAGAGTGTTCCAGGACGCCGACTATCTGCCGGCGCATCCGGAGATACCGGCCAAGCAGGCGGACCTCAAGCCTGGCGGAGGACGCTTCAAGCGCGCCACCTACATCGGCCCCGAAACGCAGCTGGAAAAAGGCAACGAGTGGATCGACTTTTTCCAGGCGCACTTCCTCAAGTAGCGCGAAGGCGGTCTTGAGGCGCGGCCGGGTTCCATGGCTTCGTCGCGACCGGCGGCACCCCGCCTCTCGTTTCGGACCGCTCTCGCGCGCGCAGCGGGCGGAACGGACGCCGAGCGAAGGGTCCTCGTCTGCGTTTCGCTCGTGACCGCCTATCTGGTGCTGCCGCCGCTGTATTCGGTGGTGCAGACCAGCCTCTTCACCACCACCTTCAGCGGCGAGCCGGACGCCTTCACGTTCCAGTACTACCGCGACCTGCTGGCGGAGCCCCGGCTTCTCAAGCCGCTCGCCAATACGCTCGCGTTTTCCGCCGGAAGCGCGCTCGGTGCCACCCTCCTCGGCGGCGCGGTGGCGTGGCTCGCGACGCGCACGGACGCGCCGCTGCGCGGCCTCGGTTACTTCACCGCCTTCGCCTCCTTCGGAACCCCGTTCATTCTCTACACGATCGGCTGGCTGTTGCTCCTGGGGAAAGCGGGGCCGGTGAATTCCTGGCTCAAGGCGATGCTCGGCCAGACGGGGCCGGTGGTGAACGTCTACTCCCTCGGCGGCATGATCCTCGTCGAGTCGCTGCTCTGGTCGCCGCTCGTGTTCCTGATGCTGGCCGCGTCGTTCCGCTCGATGGACCCCTCGCTCGAGGAAGCCTCCGCGGTGTGTGGCGCCGGGCTCTGGGTCACTCTCAAGCGCGTGTCGCTGCGCCTGATGCTGCCCGCGTTCGCGGCCGTATTGCTGCTCGTGTTCATCCGCGCCTTCGAGGCGTTCGAGATCCCGGCGCTGATCGGGCTTCCCGGCGACATCCGGGTCCTGACGACCTCGATCTTCCTCGATGCGCAGCGAATGCCGCCCAGCTACGGCAGCGCGGGAGCCTTTTCGGTGCTGCTCATGCTGCTGGTCGGCCTCGCGCTCTATTTCTATTTTCGCCTGACGCGCGAGGCGTCGCGCTTCCACACGATCACCGGCAAGGCCTACCGCCCGCGCCCGATCGCCCTCGGCCGCTGGCGCTACTGCGCCGCGGGCGCGCTGCTCCTCTACGCGGCCCTTCTCCTCGCCGCCCCGTTCCTCGTCATCCTCTGGGCCTCGCTGCTGCCGTTCTACATGCAGCCGTCGCTCGAGGCGCTCTCCCACCTGACGCTGCGCAACTACCGGGCCGCGCTTCACTTCGACAAGATCGCGCTGGCGGTCAAGAACAGCCTCCTTCTCGGCGTCGGCAGCGCTACGGTGGTGATGCTGCTGACCTCGTTCGCCTCGTGGTTCCTGGCGCGCAGCCGCGCGCGGGGCAGGTGGCTGCTCGACCTGCTGACGACCCTGCCGCTGCTTTTCCCCGGAATCGTCATGGGGCTGGCGATCCTGCGCTTCTACCTCGTGTTTCCGGTTCCCGTCTACGGCACCCTGTGGATCCTGCTGATCGCCTTTGTCACCCGCTACATCCCCTACGGCGTCCGCTACACCCACGCCGGGTTGCTGCAGCTGCACAGGGAGCTGGAGGAAGCGGCCTACGCCGCGGGCGCCTCCTGGGTGCACTGCATGCGGCGGATCACGCTGCCGCTGCTCACCCCGGCGTTCGTGGGAGGATGGACCTTCGTCTTTCTGATCTCCGCCAAGGAGCTTTCCATGTCGATCCTGCTCGTGAGCCCGCAGACGCCCGTGGTATCGGTGACGATCTACGAGCTGTGGGAGAACGCCCAGGTGGGCGAGCTGGCCGCGTTCGGCGTCATGTGGACCACCGTGCTGGTCTCCGTGGCGCTCGCTTACTACGCCTTTGCGCGGCGCACCGGCATCCAGCTGCATTGAAGGAGGAAGGGAATCGTGTCGGAATTCAGGGACCTCACGCCGCTGCTTGAGCCCCGTTCGGTCGCCATCGTCGGCGCTTCACCGAAGGCCGGCTGGCCGGCCCGCATCTGGGGAATGCTGAAGCACTTCGAGTATCCGGGCGAGATTTACCTCGTCAATCCCCGCTACGAAGAGCTCTGGGGCCGCCCGTGTTATCCGAGCCTCGACGCGCTGCCGTGCAGCGTCGACAACGCGGTTTTCATCGTGCCCGCGGCGACCGTCGTCGAGATGCTGGAGAAGAGCCGCGAGGGGGCGTTTCGGTCGGCCACGATCCTGAGCGGAGGTTTCGGCGAGGGAGGCGACGCGGAGGGGCTGAAGCGCAAGGCGTTTCTGCAAGGCTACGCGCGCGAGCGGGGGATCGCGGTTTGCGGGCCGAACTGCATGGGGCATGCGGCGCTGCGCTCGCGCGCGATGCTCTTTCCCGAGCAGCGGCTGAACGAGATCCGCTACGGCGGGCTGGCGATGGTGTCGCAGAGCGGCGGGCTGCTCGGCGCCCTGGTTCGGGCGGGCGCGAGCCGCGGAATCGGCGTGAGCTACTTCGTCACCAGCGGCAACGAGGCCGTGGCGGAGCTGTCGGATTACATCCACCACTTCATCCGCGATCCCGACACCCGCGTGATCGCCGCCTTCATCGAGGGGGTGAAGGACGGAGAAAAGTTCCTCCGGGTCGCGGGCGAAGCGCTGGACGCGGGCAAGCCGATCATCGCGCTGAAGATCGGGCGCTCGGAAAAGGCGGCCGCCGCGGCCCTCGCCCATACCGGCTCGCTCGCGGGAAACGACCGGGTCTTCGACGCGGTGTGTGCGCGCGCGGGTATCCTGCGGGTAAACGACCTCGACGAGTTCCTCAACGCCGCCGAGCTTTTCCTAAGGGTCAAATGCCTGCCGAGCGGGCGCCGCGCGGCGTTCGTGACCTTCTCCGGCGGACTCCGGGGATTGCTGTCCGATCTCGCTGAGGAACACGGTGTCGAGCTGCCGACGCTGCGCGACCTCACCGAAAAGAAGCTTTCCGGCCTGCTCGGCGTCGGCGCGTCGGTCGGCAACCCGCTCGACGCCGGCTGGGGCGGCCTTTCGAGCCAGGAGACCCACCTCAAGTGTATCGACACGCTGCTCTCGGACCGCGACGTGGACATGCTGTTCCTGCAGGAGGAGGTGCCGCTCAGCGGGGCGCGGCCCGACAAGGAAAGCAATCTGGCGGCGGTGGCGAAGGTAGCCGAAGCGAGCGACAAGCCGATCTGCATGTTCTCGATGATCACGCAGAGCCTCAACGACTACGCGCGCGAGTTCAAGCAGCGCTGCGCCCTGCCGTTTCTCCAGGGAGCCGACAACGCGATCAAGATGCAAAAGCACCTCGCGCGCTTCGGCGAGGCGGTCCAGCGCCGCGCCGAGGAGCGCTACGCGAAGGCAGCCGCGCCGCAGCCGCTCACCGATCGCGCGGTCGGGCTGCTCGCCTCCCGGCGGGTCTTGAACGAGTGGGAAGCCTACTCGATCCTCGCCGAATACGGCGTGCCGCTGGCTCGCTGCCGGCTCGCCGCTTCGCCGTCGGAAGCGGTCGCGGCCGCGGCGGAGATGGCGGTCCCGGTCGCGCTCAAGCTCGCGGCGCCGGGGGTGGCGCACAAGACCGAGCTGGACGGCATCCGCTTGAATCTCTCCGCGCCCGCCGAGATCGAAAGGGCGTGGCGAGAGATGGAGGAGGTCTTCAGGAAGCGCAGGCCGCATGAGAGCCCGGCCGGCTTCCTGGTCCAGGAGATGGTGCGGGGCGTCGAAACCATCGTCGGCACCGACAACGACCCGCAATTCGGGCCCGTCGTGATGTTCGGCATCGGCGGGCAGGCCGTGGAGGTCTACCGCGACGTGGTGTTCCGCCTGGCGCCGGTCGGGCCCGACGAGGCCGCCGAGATGGTGCGCTCGATCCGCGGGTTCCGCCTGCTCGGCGGTTTTCGCGGCCGGCCGGCGGTCGATCTGAACGGTCTCGTGCGCGCGCTCGTCGCGCTTTCGCAGCTCGCCTGCGCAGGGCGAGAGCTGATCCAGTCGATCGACGTCAATCCGCTCGTCTGCTTCGAGGGGGGCGTCAAGGCCGTCGACGCGGTGATCGTGACGCGGCAAGCCGGGTCGGGGAACTCGGCCTGATGGTCGCACGCAGTTCTTGGCAGCGCCGTCGCGAACCGCTAAATTGGAAATGTGCGAGTCCTCGAACGGCCGCCGAGCCGTACCGTCCTCGATAGAAAATCAGGTCCCGCCGGAGCGTCTGGCGTCTCATGAGCCGTGCCGCGATTCTGGCGTCTTTGGCCCAGGTGGGGATCGCGCTGCTCCGCCGCACCCTGAGCGTCGAGCGGCTCCACTTCGACCGCTATCTGGCCTTGCGCGCGCGGCGCGTGCCGATCGTCTTTTCGCTCTGGCACGGCCGCATGTTTCTCCCGATCCAGGCGCATCGCCATCAGGGGATCGTGACGCTGGCGTCGCGCTCGGGAGACGGAGAGATCATCACGCGCTGGCTGGAAAAGAACGGCTACGTCGTGGTGCGGGGCTCGACGCGCCGCGGCGGCGGGGCGGCGTTGCGCCGCCTGATCCGCCATGTGCGCTCGCGGCGGGAGGTCGCGTTGACCGTCGACGGGCCCAAAGGGCCGGCGCGTGTCGTAAAACCCGGGGTCGTGAGGCTTGCCCGTCTCACCGGCGCGTGGATCGTGCCGGTCGCCTACTCCAGCTCCCGGCCCCGCTTCCTCGATTCCTGGGACCGCTATCTTCTTCCCGAACCGTTCTCCCGGAATTTCATCGCCTACGGCGAGCCTTTTCCCATCGACGGGGACCTCTCCGAAGAAGAGGCGCTGGGGAAAATCGCGTGCGCGCTCGATGCGACCACGCGAGAGGCCGACCGCGCGGCGGGTATTTCACCGCCCGAACCCTGGAGCTGAGAGATCCGCGTCGGCGCGCGGATGAGCTTCAGCCGGCGATCGATCCGCGGGCATCAGCCGCGGTTCCGAGCCGGCCCCTTTCCGCAACGGCATAGACGACGGCTCCGGAAGCGATCGCCGCCAGGCCGGCAAGCTGCGTCAAAGCGCCCGCCAGAGCGATGCTGGCGAGACAGAGGAGAACCGGTGGCGCGCTGAACGCCACGGCGCCGGCCAGCCCGACGGGGACACGGTAAGGGCGCGGCATATCGGGCCGGATGCGCCGCAGCCGCACGAACGCCGCGAACTCGAGGACCAAGGCCAGGGCGTAGAGGAACATGTCGACCTGAATCAGCTCCTGGAACGAGAAAGGAACGAGGCAGGCGACCGCCAGAGCGTTGCCGACGATCGCGGCGTGCGGCGTCCCGTAGCGCGGGTGCAGCGACGCGAGGCGCGACGGCAACATCCCGCGCAGGGCCATCGCGTAGCAAACGCGGGAGGAGGTGCAGAGCAGGGCGCTGAGCAGCCCTGCGGCGCTCGCCAGTCCCGCGAGCGTCAGCCAGACGCCGAGCCAGCTTCCGCCGATTCGCGCGGCGACGTTCGGAAAGTGGCCCTCGCGCCATTCGTCCAAGCGCCCGTCCACCCCCGCGCCCACCGCGATCGGGAGCACGTACGCGAGCGTCACCAGCAGGACGGCGGCGGCCATCGCGCGCGGGTAGTTGCGGCCGGGGTCGGCCACCTCGCCGGCGCAGCAGCCGGCGTTGTCCCAGCCGGAGGTGTTCCACAGCACCACGCTCAGGAGCAACGCCCAGTCCAGACCGGCCGGCCGGGCAAGCCAGAGCCCGGGATCCAACCGCGGCACGCCCAGAACCACCATCGCGGCGAAAGGGGCGAGGACAGCGACGGTGAGCGCGATGGAGGTCCAGCCCACCGGGCGGCTGCCGCGCACGTTGAGGTACGCTATCGCGCCGGTGACCGCAGCGCCGATCAGCCATCGCTCGGCGGGAGAAAGGTCGCCGCCGAGATAGGCGAGGTAATCGACGAACATGACTGGATAGAGCGCATTGTCGACGATGCCGCAGAGCAAGCTCAGCCAGCCCTCCTGAAAGCCCCAGAAGCGACCAAAGGCTTTTTCCACCCAGGCCACGTAGCCGCCGTTCTCGGGCATCGCCGACGAGAGCTCGGCGGTCATCAGCGCGGTGGGATAGCTCCAGACCCATGGGAGGAGGAGAAGCGCCAGCAGCAGCACCATCGGTCCGCCCGCGCCCACGCCGTCTTCGAGCCCGAAGGCCCCGCCGGCGACGCAGAAGAAGGTGAGGGCCACCAGGCTGCCGGGGCCGAGTTCCCGGCGCGGCTGCGCCTGGGGAAAGTCGTCTGCCGCGTTCACTGTCGCGGGAAGGTGCCGAAGGTTTTTCAGCCAGCGCAGGATATCGATTCTCATCCCACGTTGCAATCGCGCGTCCGAGGTTTCATGTCCCGCGTCTCACGCCCGGCGCTCGGCGGCCTTTCGGGTTTCGGACCCGCTCTCCATCCGGTCTCACTAGGCGAATTGCCAAACCCGGGGGAACAGCCGAAACCGGCTTGTCGAGCGGCAGGGTCTTGTGCGAGAAATAGGAAAAGTCCGCTGCCTTTTTCTGGTTCGAACAGGAAGGCATGTTGTATGCCGGGGCAGCGGCGAAGGAGGACGTCATGTTCGCCTGGCGAGCGCGGATCGGCCTGATCAAGCCTACCCATCGAGGAAAGACCTTCGCCTTCTGGTTCAAGCACGCTCCGGAGGGCGTGGAGATCGTTCCCACGTTCATCGGTTTTCGCAGCGGCCAAAAGGAGAGCTTTCTCAAAGGTTTCGATCGCGCCGAAGAGATCGCGGTGCAGCTCAAAGAAGTGGGTTGCGATCTCATTTCGGTCAGCGGGACTCCGCCCTTCCTTCTCAAAGGCTTGGACTTCGAGCGGCAGTGGGCGGCGAACCTGTCCGGGAAAATCGGGCTGCCGGTTCTGACCCCCGTGGAGCCTCACGCGATCACGCTCAAAAGCATGAACGTAAAGAAGGTAGCGCTCGCCACCTATTTCGGCGACGAGCTGAACCGGTGCATCGTCGATCACTTCGGTCGTTTCGGGCTCGACTCGGTCGTAATGCCGGGGCTCGACTTCAGCGGCCAGAGAGAGGATCTGTATACCACGCCGCTGCTGAAGCTGGATGAGGTTTCCTACATGGACGTGTACCGGCACTGCAAGCGCGGTCTGGAAAAGCTGGGGGTCTCCGTCGACGCGATCTACATCAACGGGGGAGGGTGGGATGCGGCACCCGCCGTGGAGCTGCTGGAGCGGGATTTGAAAGTCAAGGTCGTGTGGGCGATCGCGGCCGAGATGTGGCTCGCCTATCACACCCTGAAAATCGAGCTCACGCTACCCGGGAACGGCAGCTTGTTCAGCGGCAAATACACGCCGGTCGCGACCTGAGTCGCCACGGCGGGAGCGGGGCGGCCCGCCACGAGCGGACGAAAGTCCAGGACCGTCGGTCGCCGCGGACCGTCTATTCCGGGAAAAATCCGTGGCGGGGCGGTGCCGGGGCGGAAGCCGCGGGTTGGCGCGAGCCCACGGGCAGCGGCTGCTCGCGCAGCATGTGTGCGACCAATACCTCGCGGACCGCTTCCAGCTCGAGCCCGGCGGCAGCCGCCTGGTCGGCGACCTCGGCCAGAACCCGATCGACGTCCTGCATCATCTTCCACTGCTTGAAGAGGTCTTGTCTCTCCACGCCCATCGCCTCGCCGACCAGCTCCAGGAAATTGACGATCTTGAACGGCGACGCCGCTTCATGGGCGCAGAGCTCTCGGTGGCAGGCGTGATAGATGCCGACCAGGCAGTCGACTCCTGCGGCCGCGGCGGCGTCCAGCTCTCGCGCGTGGAGCTCGCGCTTGTAGGCCGGGACAGGCGCGAGCGAGTTGCACATGTACCCGACGCGCGGCAGCCCGAGATCGACCAGCTCCAGGCCGGGAATCGCCTGGAGGATCTTCATCGCGCCTTCGGTTACCCCCGCGACGCCCGGATGCTCGTGCAACGCCGCGCGCTTGCGCACGGGGTGAACGAAGTGCGGGCGGAGCAGCTCGATCCGGGAAGCGATGAAAGGAACGACGTGCTGCAGGGCGAAGGCGGGCTCCATGGCCGGCATGACGATCTCGCTCAGCTGGATGTTGCAGGTAGGGCACCAGGTGAGCACGCGGGAAGCGCCGGTAGCGGCGAATCCGGCCAGCGTGTTGCCGCCGATTTGGCCCGCGACCCGGGCGTCGCCCGCGCGGTACTGAATGACGCCGCAGCAGTTCGCCGGGCCGCCGAAGACTTCGTAACGCGCGCCGATTCGATCCAGGACTTCCAGGCAAAGAAGCGCGATGTGCGGGGTCTTGAGCACGTTGCAACCGAGGTACATCACGATTTCCGGCGCCGTCCCGGAGCCGGCGCGGGCGGGCCGGGTGAGCCGCGCGAGCAGCTCCGCGGGGAGCTGAAGCCGTGAGAGCACCTTTACCGCCGCGGACATCGTCCGGAAGCCGGTTTGACCGGTGGCGCGGCGCTCCTCGGCCGCCCGCCGCTGGTTCAGCTCGAGCCGGGTTGCCGCCAGCATGAAGCGAGGATTGACACCGTCGCCGCACACGGACAGGCACTGCCCCGAGCCGGTGCACGATTGAGCCCAGCGCGCCCCTCGGCTCGTCGCGTCGCCGGCGCCCCGCAGGATATCGAGCACGTCGCCCACGATCGTCGCCGGCTCCCGCGTATCGATTCCCGCGGGAGCGGCGGTGGGGCAGACCTCGACGCAGCGCCCGCAGCGGCTGCAGCGGTCGAGGACCTCGCTCACCCTGCGGTCGAGCGAGGCGATGAACGCGTCCCCGTAGTCGCTCATGGCGGTCCTTTATCACGTCGCCAGGCTCCGGGCCAGGCGCCCTGATTTCGGCTTCCCGGTCCCGCCTTTTCGTCCGTGCCGGTCATCGGTCTTCGGTCCTTCAGCAGCGAGCCGCCGGCAGCGAGCCGCGAGCAGCCCTCCGCGCCTCCCGGCACGGCTTGAACGGAGCGAAGCGATGGAACGGCTTGAACGATCTTTTTCATTGACCTTCGAACGGCGGCGCCGCGCTCACTTCGCCTCGAGCACCTGTTTCACCCGGTTCACAACAGCCGGCTCCATTTCGTACAACCCGTTCACCATCTTTTCGATACCGGGACCGTCGATCGGGTCGATCTCGAGCCTGGCCTTGGCGGCCTCGGCGAGAAGCTGGGGATCTTTCAGGGCGCTGATGAACGCCTTCTGCAGTGTTCTTACGCGCTCTTCGGGCACCTGCGGCGGCAGCGAATAAAGTCTCTGCTTTCCGTAGAGGTCGCCGGCTATGCGGAGCAGCTTTTTACCTTCCTCGCCCTTTGCGTAGTCGACCGCAAGGGGAACCCCTTTCAGCTCCGGATGGGACTCGAGCGTCGTCTGGAGCACGACATGCACCTGGCGCGCGCGCAGCGCGTTGGCCCAGGTGACCTTCGCCGATTGCCATCCAAAGGCGCAGGTTCCATCCACCTCGCCGGTTTCCGCCGCGACCCTGATATCGGCGGTGCCCTTGTAGCCCTCGATCAGTTGCAGAGGAAAGCCGGTAGCGGCAGCGAGGAGCTTGGTATCGTCGGTGCCGCTGGTGCCCGGCCCGATCGCTCCCAGCTTGATACGCGTTTTGGACCTGCGCCAGTCCTCGGCGGTTCTGATGCCGCTGCGCTCGGTCGTGATGCAGACGAGCGAATCGGCGGTCGGCATCCCGAGCCAGCCGAACTTGCGCCCCTCGAACTGCACGGCCGGGTTGCCCATCATGTGCTGCAGGATGAGAGGACCGGACCAATGGCCGACGTACGTGCCGTCGCGGGGGGCGCTGTTGTAGATGTAGTTCGCCGCGATCAGCATGCCTGCACCGGGCATGTTCTGAACGACAACCGAGGGTTTGCCGGGGACGTATTGCGCGAAGTAGCGGCCGATAAGCCGGGTGTAGGTGTCGTAGCCCCCGCCCGCGGAACCGCCGACGACGAAGTGGATGGCCTTCCCCTTGTAGAACTCCTCTACCGAGGCGGCGAGCGCCGACCCGGCCGGCGACAGCGCAAGAAGGAAAGGAAGCCAAAATACGCCGAATGCCCTGGCCATGAAGCACCTCCTTGTTTTGAACACAACGGTTCCAGGTTCGTAGCTCGAAGCTCGTCAGGCGACCTTTCGCGCCGCAGGATGGGCGCCGCCGTCGCGGTCCTTTCTTGGCGGTCTTTGCGTCTTTGCAAGAGGAATCGTCTTTCCCGGTCTTCGTTCTCCAGTCCTTCAAAGCGAGCCGCGAGCGGCCCTCCACGCCTCCCGGCACGGCTTGAACGGAGCGAAGCGATGGAACGGCTTGAACGGTTTGAACGATCTTTTCAATTCCCCAGATATCCCTTCTCTTCGTAGAACCGCTTCGCTCCCGGATGGAGCGGCACATCGTACGGCGCCTCCTCGTCGTTGGCGCAGAGCTACGCCATGTCCAGCGGCTTGAAGTTGTCCGTGGGCATGAGCGCCTTGCGCGCCTCGATCGCTTCGCAAAGCGCGTAGGCGACCTCGTCGGGCATCGACGCGTTGACTATCATCGGCCAGCCGCTGAAGTCCACGGTCGGCACGTCCGCGGGCAACGAGGGGAACCGCGACCTGGGTACGGCGGATGCGCGATACCCGATCGCCGTCAGTTTTTTCAAAATGCTTCCCTCCACCGGCAGGTAACGAAAGCCGGCGTCGAGGGCGCTCTGCCCCCAGCTCTTGATTCCCTCGTCGAACACGGCATCGATCGTACCCTTCACGAGAGCCTCGCGGCGGGCGGGATGACTCGGCCGCGTGACCGACTGGATCTTTCCGCCCCAGCGACGCAAGTCCGCGAAGGTGAATCCCGCGGCCTTCATGACCGCGCTCACCGTGAACATCGTCGGGCTGTGCTCGAGCCAGGCTTTCGAGATCGTCCCGGTCGAGAGCCTGAGCGGGATGCGCTCCCTGGCGATCTGGGCGAGCGACGTGATGCCGGTGGACTCGTGGACGGCGAAAGCCATGACATCGTAAGACGGGAAGACCGCGATCGTCCTGATCGGCTGGCGCCTGGAGAACAGTCCCTTGCCTCTATAGGCCATGGTGGCGGCGACCGAGGGATTGATCCAGGCGAGCGTGAGATCTCCCCGGGCCACCGCCTGAAGCTCCCTGAAGCCGTCCGCCGCAAACGAGAAGGAAATCCCTTCCTCCCGAGTCGCCTCGAGCGCCAGCGTGAGCGAATAGCCGACGCGTGACTCCGTCTGGATCGCCTGCTCGGCCGCGCGCTCGGTTTTGTAAGAAAGGGACGTGTCGTAAAGAGCGGCTGCCAGCTCCAGGAGCCCCTTGGCGCGCTGGATCTCCGCGCTGTAGCGGTGCCTCACGGCGCTCATCGTGACCTCCTGTGCCGGAAAGGCGCCTTGGGCGCATGGCGATGCCCGCCGCAGCCCGCCTCCGGAACGAGCCCGTCGATCCGCGGCGCTCGCGGTCTCACGGCTCGTAGATCAGAACGTCGACGGGCTTTCCCCCGACCGGCATGTCGGGGCAGGCGCTCAGGGCCACGAGCAGGTCCATCTCCGCGCGCAGGTCCACGTAGCTTCCCGGTTTCGGCCGCACGGTCGTATGATCCATGCGCCCCGTTACTCCGTCGATCTTCATGTGCTGATTCAGGTTGAAAGGGTTGGGGATGTCCTCGGGAGCGATCCCGTACGGCGCCAGAGCCCGCGAAAGATTCTCGTAGCAGCCGTGATCCGGAATCTCCTCGTCCTTGTAGTCCCGGTGGTAGTACGCCCGGAGCTTCCCCTCGCTCTTGGCGAGCTGGAAGCGCTTGCCGCTGCACATGCCCTTTTGCAGGTCGTGGGTTCCCTCGCGGTTGGCGTCCTCGACGATCGTCATCATGTGCTGGTTGTCGCGACCCATCAGCTTGTCGCCGGTCGTGATGAAGATTTTCATGTTGTAGACCTTGGTGCGCGCCTGGTCGAAGCGCTCCTTGAGGTTGTCGAGCTTCATGCAGACGAAGTCGACCGTGGTCGTCGCCAGGATCCGGATCACCTGACCTTTTTTCAGCTCCCCGGCCCAGCCGGTGTTATAAGGCACGTGCACCTCTTGCAGTTTCTTCATTGTGCGATCTCTCCTCCCTGCTATGAGCGATGGTCTCTTTCTCGCTGCCGCCCTGGCCGCATGGGCCGGCTCGCAAGCCGCCGGGCCGCCGCCCCCGGCAGTGCCGCTCGACCGGGTCGAACTGAGCACGGCAATCCTCGAGCGGCGCCGTCGCGACCGCCTCTCGCCCGGGGGATTCCGGCACGGGGCGCTTCTAACACAGGACCGTTGCTCATATCAACCGACACGGTCATTGGCCCGTCGCCCTTTACAGCGTAGGGGGAGGCAGTGAGCCGCGGGCAGGCTTCCGCCGCTTCGCGGCGGACGGTTTGAACGGAGCGAAGCGACTAAGCGAAGCGACCTTTTCTTGCGCTCCTTGAACTTCGGTCCGCTCCCGGATTAAATCGAGCCATGGCTGACATCGTAGTCTGTGGAGACCTGGAGCACGAGATCGAAAAGAGCGGTGAGCTCCGCCGGCTGGAAGCGCTGGGATCGGTGGAGCTATTCAACGAGCTGGATCCGCCCCGGGAGATCCTCGTTCCAAAGCTGCGGGGTGCCCGGGCGATCCTGGACTTTCGGGGGCGAGTCGCCCTCGACGGCGAGACTTTGGGTCGACTGCCGGGTCTCGAGCTGGTCGCTTCGACCGGACCTCATCGAATCGACGTGCAGGCGGCGACGAAACTGGGGATCGTCGTTGCAAACACCCCCGGGATCTCGACCGCCGCGGTGGCGGACTACGTTTGCGGGCTGGTACTCGCGCTGGCGCGGCACATCGTCAGCGGCGACAATGCCATGCGCCGGCATAGCTGGGAGCCGGTCACGGGGATCGATCTCTCGGGTAAAACCTTCGGGATCCTGGGGCTGGGCCGGATCGGCAGCGCCGTGGCGAGGCGGATGGCGGCTTTCGAGATGAATTTGATCGCATGGGGGCCCACTCTCGACGCCGACCGCGCCGCCGCGTCGGGTGCCCGGTTCGTCAGCGAAAAAGAGCTCTTCCAGAATGCCGATATTCTGTCGGTCCACCTGCGCTACAGCGCGCTATCGGATAATTTCGTCAACGCATCGCGCCTGGCCCTGATGAAGCCGACGGCGCTGCTGGTGGATATCTCGCGCCAGGGGGTCGTCAATCGCCGGGATCTTGCGGACGCGCTCGCGGCCGGGCGCCTGGCCGGAGCCGCGATGGACCTGTGCGATCCCTTACCCGTCTCGATGGCCGATCCGATGCTCGAAGCGCCGCGAACCGTGCTGACTCCGCACATGGCATGGCAGACGAAGGAGACCTTCAGGCGCGCGGCCGCGATGTCGGTCGACAACATCTTGAGTTATTTTCGCGGCGAGCCCAGGAACGTCGCCAACCCGGATGCGCTCGCGGTGCGGCGCGCGCGGGCGCGACCCGAGCCGTGACCGGCCGGCCCGGCGCTTCAGGCTTCCGTGTACCACTTCGTGTGACGATCCACCGGAAGGCGCTTGGCCATCGTCTTTTGCTCGGAGTACCCCAGAAAGATGCAGGCAACGGGCCGCTCTTTCTCCGTTAGCCCGAGAATCGGGCCGACGAAGTTCTGATCGATCCAGGTGCCGGTGCTGGGATAGCTGCCCAGGCCTCTGGCGGTTGCGGCGATCAGCAGGTTCTCGATCGCGCACCAGCAGGCCGCGTAGTTCTCCTGATCGACGATCTTGTTCTCATCCCCCACCATGGAAACGATGATCACGACCGGGGACGAAAAGCACTTCTCCCGCGCGAACCGGAGGTCCTCTTCGGTCGGCTGCGTGCCCTTTTGCTCCGCCGCCCATCGCACCGCCGCCTGTCGGGCGGCGACCAGCCGCTCGCGCCCCTCTCCGGTGAACACGTGGAAACGCCAGGGATGAGTCAGTTTGTGGTTCGGCGCCCAGTGGGCGGCGTCGAGCAGCTCCTCGATCCACTCCCTGGGAATCTCCGTGGGAAGGTACTCCTTCACCGAGCGACGGGTCCTGATCGCGGTGAGCGCATCGGCGAGAGGCCTCTCCGTTGTGGTTGCCATCGATTCCTACCTCCTGGTCCGGTGGAGATTTTATCGCCTGAATTTACATTTTTTTTCGATCGGCGCAAACCCGCCGGGCTCCGCGGCGCTGCGCGCACCTCATTGCTCTGAAGAGGACCGGGGACCGAGGACCGGAGACCGGGAAGAGGACGAAGATGATTGCGAACGGCGAAAGAGGTCTCGGGTTTCCGGTTCCCGGGTTTCGTTCGTGCCGGTCTTCGGTCGTCGGTCTTGAACGGCCGCTTTGCGGCCGAACCGCCGAGCCGCCGGTCGGCGCTAGTCGAAAATGATTCGATAAGTATTGTTCTGGTTGTCCGCGCACATCCCTTCTCCGCGTCCGGTGGAGCGTGCGACCGCGTACGCGCACTCCATCTCGATTCCGGCGCCATCGGAGAAGAACGCGAAGCCTTTTGCGTCGGCGCCCGCGGGAAGGCCAACGGCGTCCGGATTTATCAGACGGGCCTTGTACTTCTCGGAAATCGATTGTCGAAGCCCGAACAGCTCGAAATCCCCCATGAGCCGCCGAGACCCGAAAAGCACCACAGAGGCCTTTCCGGTTTCGCGAAACTCGGCATTGAACCGCTGGGGTGGGTTGCTGACGATCGGTCCCTCGACAAGAAGCAACTGGGCGAGCATGGATTTAGGGCCAACGCCAGCCTTCTCGGGTTGGGGCGCGGGCGCCGTCACTCGATCTCCGGTCGTCTCGCCCGCGCCGGCCTTCGCGGACGGTAAGGCCCCGGCTTTGGCCGGGGCCGCGGGAGCAGTCCGCCGGTCAGCCTGCGCGACTTCCAGCGTTTGGCCGGACAGCGTTTGTGGAAGGAGGGGCTCGCCGCGGCTTGCCTTGCTACGGATCTCTTCGACGATCTGCTGCATCGCGGCCGCCCGCTCGGGCGTGCTGGGATGGGTCGAAAAATAGTTGATGACTTGTCTTCCCGGGCTCTGCATGCCCATGCGCCGGAAAAGGCCCGGGCCGGCCGAGACGTCGAAGCCCGCGCGGGCGAGCATGTAGAGTCCCAGGTAGTCCGCTTCGGATTCGAACTCCCGGGAGTATGCCTTGGCTCCCGCTTCTGCGCCCGTGCGCATGCCCAGTCCTTGGGTGTTGACCCCCAGAGCGGCCAGTCCGAGGTCTAGCACCGCACCGGCAATCATGCCGGCCGCGGCGTTCACGCCACGCTTTTCGATGTGCTTCAAAACGTTATGCGCGAGCTCGTGGCCGATGATGACCGCAAGCTCACGCTCGTCTGGAACGTGATTGAAAAGCCCGCTGAAGACGACGATCCGGTTGCCGTCGGAAAGCGCATTGAAACGATCGTCCCATTGCAGCTCGATCGGATAGCTGCAACCGAGCCGAGGCGACACGTTCAAGGGAAAGACCGCTCCAAATCGGCGAACCAGCAGGGTCATGGATCCGCTGGCGGAGGCCTGGATTACTTTGACCAGGTCTGGAATGGTCAGGCCGCTACGGGTCCATCCGCTCGGCATCACGCCGCCCTTCGCCGCCCCGGCGATAACATCGCCGGGCAAGAGGCCCGCTTCGGCGGCCGGGGATCGAGGCGCTACGTCGATGATCGTGATGCCGTCGTCCAATCCGTAGAGTCGCTCCGCGACCGGTCGTAGATCCGCCGCCAACGATTGTCGGTCGATGCCGGTGATCCCGGTCACAGGTGATACGTCGGCGCCGCAGAGATCCGCGTTGGCGATCCTGAGCGGCGTGTACAGCCGCTGGAGCTGCACTTTGCGCTCGATCAACGTCTTGAAAAGCAGCTCGCGCTGCAGCGCCGATTCGCGCTCCAACAGCTGGGGGGAAACCTTGGGAGGCTGCAGCGCGGGGCCGCAGGCCGCCGGTACGATTGCTCCGAAAAGCAGCGTGCCGACCAACCGTACGTTTCTGACCCGAAACATGCGGGCGGGCCTGGAGCCGGAAGAGTTCGATCCTTTCTTGCCGGAGCCGGCCGGAGAAAAAACGATTGATCGCATTTCTCCGGCGCACCGCGCGATAGAAGTTGAACGCTCGCTGTTTACCACTCTCGATGCCTCCGTTTCGACAACTACAACATCGTTCGACAAGTTGGAATCGGCCAGGTGACGGAAGAGTTCTCGAATCGTTCCAATTTCCATGAAAAATCTACGAGCTTCATGCCCGGTCAACTCTCCAGCCAGCGAATGGCGCCGTCGGCCGTAAAGAGCAAACCGCAGCGGAGCCCGCGGCCCACGAGCAGGCCGGCGATGCCCAGCAACTTGCCGTACGCTCGGACCTGAGCGGCATAGTGGGGGTAGGACTCCTCGATCGGTCCGGACGGCGGGAGGTCCGTCTTGAAATCGATAACGGTGAGCCGGCGGTCATCGACGGCGATCAGGTCGATGAAACCGGTGGCGAGCCGCCCCTCTTCCCACTGTCCGGCAATGGGATATTCGAGGCAAAGGCAGCCCTCGGGCAGACCGTGCAGGCCGGCGGCGGCCAGGGCCTCGAGCGCTCGCGTTACGTCGGCAACCGCTTCCTCGAGGTGCTCCGTCAGGCCGTAAAGGCTGGCCGCCCGTTCCACCGCTTCCCGCGCGTCGAGCTTTTTTTGCCGGAGCAGGAGACCGATCGCGTGATGCACTACGCTTCCGAAAAGGCCGCCGAAGCGGCCCGCGCGCTCTTTCCGCGCGGAGGTTCCGAGAGCGTCCTCGGCGTCGGGACCGGACGGGGCCCGCGCCAACGCCGAAACGCTCGTCGGGAGGAAGCGAGGGCGAGCTGCGTCCTTCGCGAACGCGCCCCACTGCTCCTCCACCCTGCGCTCCAGCGCTGCTCCGTCGCCTGGAGAGACGCGCGTTGCCGGCTTGAGTTGTCGCGCCCAGTCCGGCGCCGGCGCGCCGTCGACATAGGCGTCGGCGATCCGGACGAGTCGTTCGGGAGCGTCGGCCAGCAAGTCGGCGCAGATGTGTCTTCCGCGGGAGACTTCGCCCGCTCGCGGCACGATCAGGAGGTCCCGCGCCCGCGTGGCCGCAACGTAAACGACGCGCTTTCGCTCGGCATCGAGGTAGCTCTGCTCGGTGTCTCGAATCCCGAGCCCGGCCGGCTCCTCCCAGGCCAGCCCGTCTAGGTTGATCATCCAGCCGCGGCCGTCGCGCTCCATGCGCCACGGGCTGGAATGCAGGAGCGTCCTCCACTGGCCCTTCCCGTCCCAGATCGCAACGACGGGGAACTCGAGCCCCTTCGCCTGATGGACCGTCAGCACCTGCACGGCCTCGGTTCCGACCGCGCGCGGGGGGTCCAGAGAAACCGGGTTGTCGATCCACTCGCGCGCCCGCGCCGTCGCGGCGTCGTAGTCCAGCCCTTCGTCCGCCGCGATCTTTTCGATCAAGTGACACAGCTCCCGCAGGCGCGCCAGGCGCTGAGCCCCGTTGGGGCCCCGAGCTATCGTCCGGGCAAAAGCCGTCCGGTCGAGAAGGTCGCAGGCGGTAGCGCCGGGCGGCCTGTCGAAACGTCGCTGCCGCAGATCCCGCACCAGCTCACGGGCGGCCGAGGCGCGGCCGGCGCGCGCCTGGCCCGGCCCGCCGGCGCCGTCCTCCAGGATTCTTTCCTGCAATAGCTCCGCCAGATCGACCGCGAAAAATGGCGGCCGGAGCAACGCAGCCTCGGCGACGCCGTCGTCCCGATCGGCCAGGGCTCTCAGCCCCAGCAGGAACTGGCGGTGGATCGGATCTTCCAGGAACAGGGTGCCGCCGCGCGACGTGTAAGGGATTCCCTCGTCGTCCAGCCTGGGAAAGAGCAGGGGAAGACGCCACGTGGAGACTGCGAGGATCGCAATGTCGCCGTAACGAATCCGCCGGGGCCGCGTGTCGATCGAGTCCACGATCGCGAGATCGCTGCACTCGACCAGCCAGCGGAGATAGCGCGCCAGGGCTCGTGCCTCGAGCGCGCGGTAGTCATCGGCGCCGCGATGGGTCCGGTCGCGGAATTCGAAACGCAGAACGTGAACCGGCCGCTCGGCCTCACTTCGGCGCCCGTGGGCCAACTGCCGGTGAAAGACTGCACCGGATGCCGGATCGAAGGGGCTGCCGTCGGGGGATGTTCCCAGAATCCGCGTAAAGCGGTCGTTGAGCCAGTCGACGAGCGTCGGCACGCTCCGGAAACTGGCCGATAGCGTGACCCCCAGATGGTCCCGTCCGGCCACGACCTTCCGGACCCGCTCGTACACGGCGATGTCGGCGCGACGAAACCGGTAGATCGACTGCTTCGGATCGCCGACCAGGGTCAGCTTGCCGTCCGCCAGGACAACGTCCTCCCATCGCCCGGCGCGCGGCTCGCGCTCGCAGAGGTAAAGGACGATTTCGGCCTGCAGCGGGTCCGTGTCCTGGAACTCGTCGATGAAAACGTGATCGAAGAGCCGCTGGTATTCGCCGCGGATCGAAAGGTCGCGGGCCAACAGGTTTCGGAGCTTCAGCAGCAGATCGATCTGATCGAGCCGGCGGCGGCGGGCCTTCACTTTCTCGTAGAGAGCGACGACCACCGGGAAGAGGCACGCCAGCCGCGTGGCCAACCAGCGGTAGAACGGCGCGCAAAGCTCATCCCGCAGAGGCCGCGGGCGCCGGTTGTCCCGGCCGATATAAGTCTTCCATACCTCCCAAGCGCCGTTGTCGCCGCCGAAAGTGTCCCTTTTGGTCACCGGGTTTCGCGGCCCGCGTTCGAGCTGATAGCGGACCTCGCGGAAGATTTGCGCCGGGTCTTCGGCGTCGCGAAGCCGTGCCAATGTTCTCCGCGTCTGCGCGATCCAGTCGGCGCCAGGCGAACCGCCGCCGACGGATTTCGCCAGCGAGACGAATTCACCGGCTGCTTTTCGAAACGAGCGAAAATCGAATGGCGGCGGAGCCGTCTTTGGCGGCGGGACGTCGCGGAAGCGAATGAAACCGGCGATGAGCTGGTCGAGCCCGCAGCGGACCTGCCATTCCGATTCGAGTGATTCAGCTCTGATGCCGGCGTCGAGCGCCTCGAGCACGGTTTGAGCGGCCTCCGCGGCGCGGTCGGCGGCGTCGGTCCCGGCGAGCTCGGCCGCCAGCGTCCCGCTCTCGACCGCCTGCATCAGGACGTCGAAGGTTTCTTGGATCAGGGGCTGCTCGTCTTCGACGATCTCGTACGAAGGGCTGAGCTCCGCCTCGACCGGTCTGAGCCGTAGCAGCCGGTCGGCAAAACTGTGGATGGTGCCGACGTAAGCCGTGTCGAGGTCGGCGATGGCATCGCGGAGGCGTACTTCGCGCCCGGTGCCGGGCTCAGCCTTCGACAGCTCTTCGAGCAGCCGTTCCCGAATCCGCAAGCGCAGCTCGCCAGCGGCCTTTCGGGTGAACGTGATGGCGGCGATGCGGGAGATGGGCAGCGGCCGCGGTCCGCAGCGGGGAGCCACCATCTCGACCAGACGATCGACCAGGATCGTGGTCTTGCCGGTCCCCGCGCCCGCGTCGATGATCACGTTGCGATCGCGCTCGGCGATCGCTCGTTCGCGCTGATCCTGATCGGGCGGCGGCGTCGCTTTCGGCGGAGTCATTTCGTGTCCCCGTTTCCGGAGTCGACGCCCTTGAGAGCGGCGAAACCCCTGCAGGTTCCGGTTGCGCCGCCGAGCAGGAGACGGGCACGCTCCTGGGCTTGGTCGCCGCAAACCGGCCGGAACGAACAGACTTCGCAGTCCGCGCGATTGGGCGTGCGCGGAAACAGCCGTCCCCGCAGGAGCGCGGCCGCCAGCTCGAGCCATCTGGCCGCGGCGGGCTTGAGGACCGCCGGGAAGTCCTCGAAGAGCCGCTCACCGCCTGGCCGGCCGAAGTAGGCATATCCGGCCTCGATTTGCTTCGGTAGATTCCATTTGCCGGCGAGGATCTCGGCGACGGCGGCGTAGACGGCGATCTGGAGGTCCAGACCGGGGTCCGGTTCCGCTTCCTTTCCGGTTCTCGGTCGGGCGCGAGCCGTCTTGAGGTCGCGGATGCGGGCTTTGCGCCCGCGGATTTCGATGCGGTCGATGCGGCCGTGAAACCAGAGGGTTTCGCTGCCCGCGGGAAGCGAGACGGCGTCCGGGTAGCCGAAGCTCTTCTCGACGATGACGCGAGCGTTTTTCAGCTGCTCCCAGTCCCGTTGGAGCAGATCGCGTACGTCGCGGCCCAATCTCGCCCGCTGCTGCGTCCTGACTCCCTCACCGGCCAGCGGGTACCGTCCGAGAAACGTCTCGAAGACCCTGTCGACCAGACGCTCCGCCACCCGCTGCCAATGGCTCAGAGTCTTTTTCCGGGCGCAGAAGTCGGCGCCATTCTCCGCATAGAAGCTCGCGGCCACCTCGTGGAAGATCGAGCCGTAGTAAGGCTGGCCGATCTCTCGCTGGGGCGGGGGATTGAAAGGTTCCTGGAAGCAGAGCAGGCGCTCGAGGAGAAAGGCGTGCGGGCAGCGCAGGAGTTGCGCGACGGCCGAGGCCGAGAGAGGAAGGTCCGGCGAAAGCCCGGGCATGGGAAGCCCAGCCGCAAGATCACCCACGATCCCGTCCATCGGCCCCGCCGCAGAGTCGTTCATGAGCCGCTCGATCCGCTCGAGGTCGAGCACCGGGCGGTCGCGCCAGCGCGTGGGAATCCCGGTGACGCTACGCGCGACGGCGTCCTGCCAGGCGCTTTCCGTGAGCGGCAGCCGCACGCGAAAACGTTCCGTTTCCTCGCGCGCGGGAACGAACGCGTCCCGCGTGAGCGCCGTCCGGTCCGGGATCACGGATTCCCTCTCCCCGGTCATCCGGTTGGGGCGGGCGAGCGCTGCCGCGGCCTCGAGCATGACCGACGACGGCTCGTGCTCGGAGCGCTCGAGATCGAGGCGCGGCGCCGAGAGGGCGACGAACCGTCCGGCGTTGCGGACGGCCCAGTCGAGCGCGTGGAGGTCGGCGAGCGCTCGGTCCCGCGCGAGCGGCAGCAGGGCGGACCCGCCGTCCCTTCGTCTCAGGCTCTGGCGGGCCGCGTCGGGAAGCACCGGATCTTCCCGGGGAAGCGACGGCAGGTGTCCTTCGTGAAGTCCGATCACGCGCACCGCGGTGAAGGCGAGGCCGATTGTGCCCTTCACCGTTCCGACGAAGACCGCCGGCTCGCCGAAGCGCCCCACGGAAACGCGCTCGCCGAGAATCGCGTCCTCAATGACCTTCAGCGCGTCGTCGCTGGCAACGGAGCGGCACGCCTCGTCACGCGCGAGGGCATCGAGCCGGTCCCCGAGCGCGGCGTGACTCGCCGCCCCCGGCTGCAGCAGCCAGCGTTCGAAGAACTCGCGCAACATCGGCCAGAGCGAAGAAAGCGGGGCGCCTCGGATGGCGCTGCGGGAGATCTCGATCAACGCGTCGAGCGCCGGGCGGAGCGCGCGCAGGTCGGCGAGCAAGCGCTTGTTGCGCGGCAGGGCAAATTCGACTTCTTCGTCGCCCCGCTTCGCGCGGAATTCGGCTTCGGCGATCTCTTTCTCGAGCTCGGTCTCGCGTTTCGCGGCGCGGCCGGACCATTCGAGGGCGCCTTCGGGGCGCGCCGGGTTGCCGCCGACGGTCCCGAGCGACCAGAGCAGATCCATCGCGGCGCCGCGGGCGAGATGGCGCCCCGAGCCGTCGGCCAACCGGAGAGCAGGGACCAGATCCGCTAGAAGGCCGGCGGCGAGGTGGCCGCGCAAAGCGCGCAACAGGGCGAGCAACCGAGCCCCGGCTGCAAAGTGCGTCAGGGGCAACCCGTCGGCGACGTACACGGGAAATGCGCCGTCGGGCCAAGGCAGCCTGCCGAGGCGATCGGCGACGAGGGCGACGAAGGGATCGCTCCCCGGGACGAGAACGGCGATCTCCTCCAGAGGCACTCCGTCGGCAACGCGGCGGGCGACCCAATCGGCTGTGGCTTCGAGCTCCGCGTCGATCCCCGCGTGCTCTTCGAGGTCGACGGTCCCGTCGGGCCCCGGGCTCTTCGGGCGGGCCGGATCACCGAGGACGGCCGGCGGCTCGAACAGATACGAGGCCAGAAGGTCGCGCTCGCTGCGGTCGGCGCGCGGCGCGTTCGCCGATGCGACGGCCGCGGCGGCCTGCGCGCCGAGAAGCCGTTCGATTCTTTCTATATGGCGGGCGCGCGCCGGTCGCCCGGCCAAAAGGATAATCGTCGGCCGCGGAAGGGTGCGAAGGAAACGGGCTGCAGCAGCGCCGAGGTCGCCAGCGGCGCAGGCGAGCACCGGTTCCGGAAACGGCCAGCCATCCGGACGGCCCTCGAGCACGAGTGCCGCTTCGAGATAGATGCGATCAGCGGTCCAGGAAGCGCCCGCCGATCGGTCCAGGGCCCGCCAGATTGTCAGGAGATCCCGCAGCGGCGGCAGGGCGTCGGCCGGCTCCAGCTCCTCGGGCCGGAGGCCGGCCCCCTCCAGATCCGAGATCGTTCGTGCGAAAGCGTGATCCCAGCCCGGTGCCGAGCGGAGCAGCTCGATGGGAAAGTGCTCGAGGGGGAGATCCGAACGAAACAGAGCGGAAAGCCGGACCGAGCGAAGCGTTTCCTCGCCCGCAACGAACTCGACTCCCGCCGCCTGAAGGACCGCCGCTGCGGCGATCCGGAAAGGGACGAACGAGGTGCCTGCGAGGGCTTCCGGGAGCCCACCGCGCACCAGCTCCCGCCGCAAGACGTGGGCGACGGGGACCTGCGGCACCAACACGACGCGACGCGGCAGCGGCCCCCCTGCGGGCAGCTCCGCCAGCACCCGCGCCACCTCGCCTGCGTTCCAGACGACTCTCACTTCCATGTTCGGCTCGACATGTTAACGCCGTCCGGTCCGAAGATAAAAACGCTTCGGTGGCCGAGCATCCGGTCAGGCCGCGCTCTGCGGCGCGCCTTTCGTGCGGAACGCGCTCAGGTGAACCACCCGACCGCGCGCCAGCAAGCCCGCGCCCGCGAGATCGGGACCCTCGAGCCGGACGTCGAGACCCTCGCCCACGGCCGGGAAGCTTTTCGCGTCGGCCAGGGCGGCCGCAGAAAGCAGCTCCTCCACCGCCTGGCAGGGGGTGGTTTCGCCGTTTTTCTCGGACGCTTCGATCGCGTCCAGGGCATAGCTGCGGATCAGCTTCGGCATCAACTTCCGCCAGGTGGCGGCGCAGTCGAACAGATCGAGGCCGACGACCGCACCGCTTATGGCGAACGCCGCCCCCGCCTGCCGATCGGCGGGAACGAACGCGGCGACGTAGTCGTCGACGGTTTTCGCGTACCGGCGGTAGATATCGAACATGGCGGCGGTCGTCGATTGCGCTTCGAGGCGCGAAGCTTTGGCGGCGACGTCCTCCCACACACGGTGCTGGTCGGATAGTGCCCGTCCCGTGCGCCCAAGGGAACGGGAGACCTGGGCCGTTTTCGTCGCTCTTGCGCGCGCGAAATAGGCGTACCCCGAGGTCGTGAACGCCGCCGATCGGCGTGACCATCGAGCCGCCTCGACACAGGAGACGGGAATGGTCAGCGCCCGGTTCGCCGGAGCGAGAATCGTGAGGTTCAGGACTCGGTTCTGTTTCGCGCCGATCAGCTCTTCGCCGTCCACGAGCAGCACCGGATCGTCGCTCCGGTTGTCGAGCGCGAGCTCCGGCACGCTGCCCGCTGAGGAAACCTCCGTGATGCGGACTTCGCCCCGCGCCAGCGCCTCGTCGAGCGTGAGGTAGTCGGGGACTTCGATGCTTTCACCGAGCAGCGGAAAGAGCGTCATTCCGCCGTAGCTCGTCTCCTCCCCCAACTGGATTCGCGAGAGCGTGTCACTGATTATCCGGCTCTCGTCCATTCGTTCGGCTCTGAAAATCTTCATGGGCGATCCTCCTTGAAACGTTCCCTGTCCCCTCGGGTTTCGCCTGCCGCCCGGCTGTTACTGCCATCGCTGAACGGGCGGACGGATTCCACCCGTCGGCTCGAAGCCGTGCGACATGGGCCGCTCGCGCGCGGGCACAAGTCTTTGGATGGCGTGTCTCGCAACGAGAGCGCGCCAGCACCTGTCGCAGAGATCGTGACCCGGCCGGTAAATCCAGCCGGGGCGAGCGCGGCGGGCGCGGGATCTCAGCACGATACGGCGGCGGCATTCGCAGTAGTGGGCCATAAGTACGCTCCTTTCTTTTCTTTCTTGGCGGTTCTTCCTCCGGGACGGCCCGCCCGCCTCGCCGCGCCACCGTTGCTGAACGAGATCCCTACGGCTCCGCGGGCAACCGAGCCCTTGCGAACACCCTAAATTAGCACACGAGCGTGACAGAATAGGTCACACCGCCAAGTTGGCGACAAGTCAGCGGATTTTGGGAGAGTACTGGGCGAGGGCGGAAGCGAGCTTGCGGCGAACGGCTTCGACCAGGGCGGGAGGCTCGAGGGCGACCGCTTTCTCGCCCCAGGAGAGGATCCAGGAGGCGATCTCGTCCACGCCTCCGGCGCGCATGGCGACGATCACGTCACCGTTGCCCGCCTCCTCGATCGTCTGCGTGGGGTGGTACTGGCGTTCCCGCACGAAGTGGGCGGCCTCGCGCGCGATCCTGATGCGGATCCGCTGCGGCTCCTCTTCCGTCACGCCGAAGCTCTCGTCGAGCTTCTCGGGAGAGAAGTCGTCGCGGACGGCGAAAGTGTCTCCGGTCAGCTCGGCGTGCCGGATGCGCTCCACGGCGAACGACCGATGCTGCGCCGCAGTGTGGGAGTAGGCGACCAGGTAGAGCCCGTTTTGATACAGCCGCAGCGCGTAGGAGTCGACCCTGTGCTCGGCCTCCCTGCCGCGGTCCGGCCTCTGGTGCCGGATCACAGCGGTTTTCTGCAGCAGAAGAGCTTTTTGTAAAATCTTGAGCACCTCGGGCTGCTGGTCGTATCGGCGAAGGGGCCGCAAGAGCGGGAGAAAACAGCGGCCGATGCGCTCGAGATGATTGATCGTGCGCTGCGGGAGGCCGGACGTGATCTTGGCGAAGACGCCGTCCAGATCGGCCACGAACGGCGTTCCTGCGAGATAGGCGAGGTGGCTCCGGGCGAGATAGAGCGACATCAGCTCGAGAGGCGTCAGCGTGATCGGCCGCAGGCCTTTATAGCCGAGGGGCAGCCGCCAGGTTCGCTCGTCGGCGCCTTCGTCGTGGATCAGCGGGTGGCCTTCCTTCTCGATGTGACCGAGGTCGCGGTAAACCTGGCGGCGTGTGACGCCGAGTTCCTGCGCGAGGTCGTTGATCGTCCACGAGCGCGCCGCGAGAGCGCGCATCATGATCCCCAGGCGTTCGGCCTGGCTGAATTGCTTCGCTCTTCGTCCCATACGATTAGCGTCTGCGCCGGGAAACCGCATCTCTTCGATCGACCAAAGCCGAGGGCCGTAAGAGCGGTTCTCAGGGAGACCGGACGCGACGATTTCGTCGCCGTTTCGGTGCTTTCATCGGCGGCAGGCAGTCGCGCCAGTGCTCGACGACCTCGTCGAGCGCCATCCAGTCGCCTTCGATATCGGCGTCGAGGCAGTCTTCGCCCCATTCTTCATACCTGGCGGCGTAGATCTCATGGAGGCGCTTGCCGGGCATGCGATAGCGCCGGACTGTTCCGTTTCGTATCAGCTTGCTGGCCGCCTCATCGACTGCCGGAGCGACCCAGCCCAGCACGAAAACGAGACGCGGAAAGAGCCTCGAGACCGCGGTCAGGAGCAGATCCGGCTCGTACGCGGCCAGCTGGAACCGGTAGATCTTTTCCGCGTTACCGGTCTTTCCGACGACCAGGCGCTCGCAGACGAGATCGGCTGGCTCGTCTTCCACCGGCGGTACGCGCCTCTTCGCCCTTGACGGGAGCAGCTCGTAGAGCGTGCCGAGGGAGAGTCCGACCTTTACCGGCTTATCGGACGGACTGTCGAAGTCCGGAGGCTCGAAGCCGACCGCAGCTTTCGCAAATGCGCGCACGTCCGCAGCGGGTCCGGACACGACGAGACGGTTTATCCACGCGTCGGACACTGCAGCTGACCTCCGGTTCGGCCCGAATCTTATAGATAATTGGCTTTAGCAGCAAGGAATTTTCCACGGGTTCTCGCCGGCAATTTTTGTTTCTCCGGGTCTCGAAGCGGAACGACTTCGCATGGACGTCCGGGATAAATTCCTGTTCTTTTGTGGGTAGTAGCCGGTTCCGCCGGGCCGCGAGCGCTGACACGCGGGTGTGACAGAATACGTCACGGTCCAGTTATCACATTTCAGCGGATTCTGTGGTCTTAGCGGAAACGAACGATTTCGTGTCCTTGGCGACGGGGGCCGAGAACGTCATCAAACGCAGAATCGTGGAGGCGACCGTCTTCGGAACCTCGTGCAGAGGGGGGCTCGCGCTACCCGGACCGGCGCTGCTCTCGTCTCAATCGAAAATTTGCTACGCTTCGGCGAAAAGGCTTGGGGCTGGATACATGGATATCAGGGATCGTTTTCGTGGCTGTCTGTTGGGGCTCGCCGTCGGAGATGCGGTCGGTACGGCTCTGGAGTTCAAGGAGCCGGGGTCGTTCAAACCGATCCGCGACATGGTCGGCGGAGGACCGTTTCGACTCAGACCCGGCGAGTGGACCGACGACACCTCAATGGCTCTGTGTTTGGCGACCAGTCTGGTGGAGAAAAACGGCTTCGACCCGAAGGATCAGATGGATCGCTATTGCCGATGGTGGAAGGAAGGATATCTGAGCAGCAACGGACGTTGCTTTGACATCGGCAATACGGTGGCGGCTGCGCTCCGGCGTTACATGCAAACCGGCGATCCCCTTGCCGGTCTCACAAGCCCATATTCTGCGGGCAATGGGTCGATCATGCGGCTTGCTCCCGTGCCGCTGTTCTACTATCCCGACGTGGGTGCGGCGACTCACTACGCTGCAGAAAGCTCGCGGACCACGCACGCCGCTCCAGAGTGCATCGACGCGTGCCGTCTGCTGGCTGGTGTGATATGCTGCGCGCTTGCCGGGACACGGAAAGAAGACGTTCTTTTCGGTGGAGAAGGGTCCTGGATCGGCGAGCCGACGATCGCGATCATCGCGAGGGGCACGTATCGGGATAAATCGATCGCCGAGATTCGTGGCACGGGTTATGTGATCGAAAGTCTGGAGGCCGCCCTCTGGTGTTTCCTGCGAACGGACACGTTCGAGGCCGCGATTTTAAAGGCGGCCAATCTCGGAGACGACGCCGACACGACCGCGGCAGTTTGCGGCCAGGTGGCTGGCGCCTACTACGGCGAATCCGGAATACCGAAAAAATGGCTGAAGAAGCTCGTTATGCGGGAGGCGATCTCGATCCTGGCGGAGAGACTCCTGGTGGCGGTTGGAGGCGGGAAGGGTGAGATCAACGAATAGGGAATGGAAGGCTTCCGAACGGCGAAGCGCACCAGTCAGCAGTAGAAAAGCCGAGCAAATCCTTGACAATTCAAACCGCGCAAATGCGGGTAAATGGTTGACACTCTAAAGCAAACCGCTTTGTATCCCCGCGGCTTCGGCGGCGCGGTTTGAGCTAGTCGAACGGTTTGAACGCCGTCGAAGGCGGTCTTTCCCGGTTTTCGGGCCCCGGTCCTCGGTCTGCCCGTCCTCGGCCTTCTTCATCGAGCATCGAACGAGAACGAGGACCGAAGCCGCGTCTGGCTCGCTTTCAGGTCCTCGATGGTCCGTTCGCGCGGTTTTTCGAGAACCTTCGGATGCGTCTGGCGGAAAATCCAAAAGGAGCCGGCCGTTATGAACGCGATAACGCCGAAACAGATCCAGAACCCCCAGAACCAGACCGGATGCCAGCGGAGCCGTGATTGCGCGCCTGCGAGCCGGTTCTCCAGATCGCTCTGCCTGCTTTCGAGGTCCGCGATTCGCGAGGCCTTTTCGTCGAGGTCCCGTTCGAGCCCGGCGCTTTCCGGGTAGGAACGAAGCGGCAGCTTGAGCCTTTGGCCGATTTGGAGACCGGTCTCGGAGATCCCGGGATTGTGGCGCCTGATTTCTTCCTGCGGGATCTGCAGAGTCATCGAGACGATCTCGAGGTTGTCGCCGGGGCGAACGGTCCATGTCTGGTTTGCGGCGGCGACGGATGAAGCCACGAACAGAGAACAGAGAACTGAAAGGAAAAACATAGGGGTCCTCCTTCTCACGGCCGAAGGCTGCAGGTTCGATCGGCCTTCCTTTGGAGCCTAGCAGGCGGGTCCGGGCCAGTTCCAGACGGCCTCCCGGCGTGGCCTGGTTCCTGACTCCCGGTTTCTGGTTCCGGGTTTTTCCTCGAACTTGAACGGCCGCGGAGCGGCCCAACGGGACCGGAGCGACCCTCTGCTCGCGACTTCGTCCTTTCCGCCTTTCGAGAATTCTCGAAACGTGGAGGTTCCCCGAACGAGGCGCAACGGCCGAGTCCGGGGGTTTCTCCAGTGACTCAGCAGTGAAGAGAAAGCAGTGAGCAGTGCGTAAACTTCGGATTGCGGATTACGAGAAACTCGATTCTTCGTTTCTCCTTGAACCGCCATGCGGGGACCGCGCTCGTACGGCTTGAACCGCTCGAACCGTTCGAACGGTTTGAACGGTCGCCCCAGGGCGGTTTCCAGTTCCCGGTTTTAGTTCGTGCGGACCTTCGGCCTCCGGTCCGTCGCTCTCGGGCCCGGTCTTTTCTTTGCGGCCTTCGCGTCTTTGCGGGAGGAATCGTTCTCTTCCCGTGGCTTCTGCATTTTTCCCGCGATTCGTTCTTTCGCTGCGGGGGTTTGAACGGCGCCGAAGGCGGTCCCACCCGCCTGCCGCAGAGCCGGATCTGCTGGTTCAAAGCCGCAGGATCGCGTTGACTCGAACCTCCGGCGGCGATATAGGGCGGCTAGCGCGAATCCCTACCCGTCCAGGAGGGCTTGAAAATGAGAGTCGTCGCACTGATCCTTTTCGCCCTTTTCCTTTCTCCGTCGCTGGCCTGGGTGCAGACGCGCAAGCCGGCGAGCCTGACCGAGCTGGTGAGCTACATGGGCGCGGACCGAGAGCAGATGCTCTACGCCGGCGCCAAGGCCGAAGGAAAGTTGATGTGGTACACCTCGCTCGCCGGCGGTTCGTACAAAGCGCTCATCACGGCCTTTGAAGCCAAATACCCCGGCGTTAAGGTCGAGGTCTACCGCGCCGGCGGCGCCGACCTGTTCGTCCGCATGACCGAAGAGTACAAAGCCGGGCGTTATCTCGTGGACACGATCGAGACCACCGAGGGCAACCTGATGTTCATGCGCGACTCCCGGCTGCTCCAGCCTTACAATTCACCGATGCTCAAAGCCTATCCCGACGACGCCAAGGAGCCGGCGGGAAACGGGCTCTACTACTGGGCGCTCGCCCGCGAATCCTACATCGGCTTTACCTACAACAAGAACCTCCTGCCGGCCGCCGCGGTGCCCAAGAATTTCGACGGCCTTCTCCACCCGGACCTCAAAGGCAAGATGGGCATGCCGCTGGGAGGAGCGTCCGGAACCCGGGCCATCGGCGCGATGATCAAGTCCAGGGGGGAAGAGTTCTTAAGGAAGCTGAAGGAGCAGCAAATCAAGCTCTACAGCCTCGACGCTCCGGCGCTCGTCAACGTGATCGCCTCCGGCGAGGTCGCCGCCTCGCCGGCGATCTTCCAGAGCCACACATGGCTCGCGGCGTCGAAAGGCGCGCCAGTCGAATGGGTCCCGATGGATCTCGTGCCCAACAACGTCGGGAGCGCGGCGATCGCGCTCAGACCCCCGCATCCCCACGGTGCGGTTCTCATGGCCGACTTTCTCCTGAGTCCGGACGGACAGAAGGTCCTGGAAAAGTTCCGCTACGGCAGCGCGACCAGGCAGCAACCGTTCAAGCGCTGGCGGCCGGAGCACGGGCTCACAACGGAGAGATACGAAAAGGACATCGAACACTGGGAGAAGCTACTGAAGCAGATCGGGCAGAAATAGGAACAGGAAGCCGCTTCGCGGCCACGCACCGCAAAGCGGCGGCTCAAGCCGTTCAACTGCTGCGCTACGTTCAAGCCGTGGCCGCGCGGAGCGCGGCGGTGAAGCCACTTCAGGGCGGTTCGAAAGTTCGAGGTAAGGACCAGGAACCCGAAGACAAATTTTTTCGCGATCCACGAATCGCGATCCGCAACTTCCGTTCGTGCCGTCTTCGGTCGCCGGTCCTCGGTCAGCCACGCCGTGCGGTGAGCTTTGAACGACGCCGAAGGCGGTTTTCCGTTCCCGCCGTGCCGGGCCGTTCAGTACAGCTCGGTTTTCAGGCGCTCGGCGTATTTCTCGTTGTATTCCCTGGCGTAGGCAGCGTCTTTGCCGTCACGGGCAGCGGCGAAGTCGCCGTGCGTCGGCGCCCCGCTCGGCCGCGCCGCCGCATCCCACAGCTTCGCCCGGATCAACGCCTTGGGGCAGTGGTTGAAGGCTTCCTCGACGGTGACCACGATGACCACGCGCGGCAGCTTGCCGCAAACCTCGAATCGCTTCAGCAACTCCGGGTCCGTGCTGATCCTCGCGGTTCCATTCACGCGGTAGGTTTCGTTCGATCCCGGGACCATGGAAATGATACCGACCTTCGGGTTGACGATCAGGTTCTTCATCCCGTCGATGCGGTTGTTGCCGGGCCGGTCGGGGATGAGCAGGGTGCGCTCGTCGAGCAGCTGCACGAAGCCCGGCGCATCGCCCTTGGGCGAACAGTCGAGGCTGGTTCCGTTCGAGGTGGCGAGCACCAGGAACGGCGATGCCGCGATGAAGGCGCGCCCGACCTCGGTGATGTAGTCGGTCTCCTTGGTGGCGATGCGGGGCGACGGCCTGGCGTAAATCTTCGCGAGATCGTCCAGCGAGGTCACATCATAGGCAGCGGTCCGGTCTGTCGCATCCATGGCATGCTCCCCTTTGGCCGGTAACGGGCGGCGAGCCTCCGTTCGGCTCGCCCAATATCCATTACCTGACCGAATCTTGTCAAGAATGGAATTGACGAGGTGCTGCTCGGATTCTGCGAGCTAACACCTCCAGCCGCTGCAAGAAATAGAATCAAAATAAGCCCGACAAGAGGTCGGGGGGCAATCAAAGGAACAGGTTAACTCTATGGACAGCCCCGGCGGCCCGGTTTTGGCCCCTTGAGTGCAAGGCGCGCTACGCGTCTTCCACTGAATAAAGTGAAGCCAGACGCCGAAACCGCGCTGGTAGTTCGAAGGCTCCACAACGCTTTTCTCACGCCTCGTGCCTCGCGGTTCTCGGGCAATAGAGGGAAGCGCTTGCACGATTCAATGGGCGCGAAGCGACTGCGGTTAGCGCCAAACGCCGTCCAGAAATCCGGATTGCTTGAGCTCCGATACGAACGAATTGTCGAAGTACGCGGTTATCGGCATCGATCGCGCCGATTTTGCGTCAATCATATTGACCTGCACCATGCGCTGCACCATCGATCGAACGGTGCTTTCCGGCACGAACGGTTCGCGAACGAACGTTTCCATGACGTATAGATAACTTTGGCGCAGGAGGCCGGCATCGTTCATTCCGAGGTTTTTGGATATTAAGTTCTTCGTGAAATCTTCGTTCGC
This sequence comes from Candidatus Zixiibacteriota bacterium, assembly GCA_035574315.1. NCBI lineage: Bacteria > Pseudomonadati > Candidatus Zixiibacteriota > Candidatus Zixiibacteriota bacterium. Next base: position 17,150 of record DATLYW010000028.1, on the reverse strand, counting down.
CAGCGCGTACTTCGTCGCTTCGACGGTCGCTTTGATCAGGCGCAAGACTACATCGCGATGGACGACGCCGAACGACTTTCGCGCGACGATTCCCTGGGTGAGAAAACCGCTGCCGAAACCGCGCAGATCCTTCGGCGACACCAATTCGCGAAATCCCTCTTTGGCCAGACGAAAGTTGTGTGGCGGAGAAAACAGCGCCGCGTCGATGGTCCCGCGCGCCAACCCGGCCGCGGCCTCGGGGAAGCCGCCCATCTGAAGTACATGGACGTCTCGGAGGTTGTAATGCTCGATGATCGTCTTCAACGCGAAATCCGTTACCGAACCGAAGCGGGTGATGCCGATTTTCTTTCCTTCGAGGCTTCGAAGACCGTGAAGATCGGGACGGGCGATCAGGGACTGCGTATAGTAGGGCGCCATGGCGGCGACCTGAATGATGTCGCCGCCGCGAAGCACGTTGTTGATGACCGCCGGACCGCCGAACCCCGCGATCGCGGCTGAGCCGGAGAGCATCGATTGGACGATCACGGCGGAGGCGCCGACGTAGATCATGTCCACGTCGAGCCCGTGTTTTTCAAACAAGCGAGCTTCTTTCGCGACCATCCAGGGAAGACTGTTGAGCCCGAGCGGCCCGTATGGGAACGTAACCTTCGTCAAACCCGGCGTGCCAGATGCGGCAGGCCCCGCTCCCGCCATCAGGAGAAGGACGGCACCAAGGACTCGAATTTTGGCGCTGATCGTTTTCATTGAATCACCCCGCATAGATGCCTGCCATATCACCACACGCCGTCGCCTGCAACGACAGCCGCGAGGTCGAGGCGCCCGGACTTCGGGCCTCGAGGCTGGCCTGCTTGCGGGCTCGGAGCGCTTCCACTATATATCGATTGACACAAACCCGCAGCGAGGAGAAACGGAGATGCCGACGGTAAAGGTAAACGACGCCGAAATCTATTACGAGGAATATGGCCGGGGCCGGCCCATGGTGTTTCTCAGCGAAACGGCCTGCGACGGCGAGGTTTGGAAGATTCACCAGGTGTCGGAATTCTCCCGGGATCATCGCGTGATCATCCATGATTACCGCGGCACCGGCCGGTCGAGCAAACCGTCGATCGACTATACGACGAAGATGTTTTGCGAGGATCTGGCGGGTCTGATGAATCACTTGCGCGCCGAAGACGCCATTGTCGTCGGCCATTCGATGGGCGGTAGAGTCGCGCAGCTACTGGCGCTCGATCACCCCGAAAAGGTCCGCAAGCTCGTCTTGGCGTCCACCGGTTCGCATTATCCGAAAACCAAAGGCCTGCCCCTGAAGATCTGCAAGGAAATGATCGAGTGGGGCTACGAGAAGTATGAGCGGGACCATACGATCCTGGTCGGGTGGACCGAAGAGTATGTGAAACGACATCCCGACCAGATCGAACGTTATCTCCAGGTCCGAATGCGCAATCTATGTCCGGTGGAGTTTTACCTGCGGCATTTGATTGCGCGCCAGAGCCACGATACGAGCGCGCGCCTGAAAGACATCAAGCAGCCCACGTTGATTCTGGTCGGAGAGGACGATCGAAACGTAACCAGCGAAATCAACCACCGGCAATCTTCCGAGATCTTGGCGAATGGAATTCCCGATTCGAAGCTTGTCGTGCTGCCCAACGAGCGGCATAGCTACTTCTTCACGAATCCGGCGGAAGCCCATCGCGTCATACGCGAGTTCATCAGCGATTAGCGGTGGGATCGGTCTTATCTGCGCGCACCCCGAGCAACCAAATTCAGGTATTCAAGCCTGATCCCAGACGGGTTCACCGCAGATTGGCTGAGCGGCTGAAGACCGGCTCCGGTTCAGTAAATCCCCAGCTGCTGCTCCAGCGAACGTAGTTCTTGCTTGCGGCGGTGAAGCTCGAGAATCTGTCCGTCGGAGCAGAGCCGCACGCTTGCTGCGAAGGCGGCGGGCTGGGAAGAGACGATGTCCAAGATCGGCCGATGGACGTCGCTGGGGGCGACGATGCAGGGTCGGCTGTTCCAATTGTCGTAAGCGAACTTGAGACGCAGCACGGCCTGTTCGACAGCCCCCGAGAACTCCACCTGGAAGGCGAAAGCGGGCACTCCGCTCATCTCGCGCTTCCATACGACGTCGAGGGTTTTGCGGGAGCCTTCGGGTGCGATCGGGTACTCGAGCTGGGAATGGTAATGCTGTAGCCGTCCGACTTCGGCGAGAATTTCCTGCAAGCGACGGTGAGGTGGCTCGGAACCGCGGGGCGCCTCCGCCACCATCGCCGGCGATTCGATGGTCGGACCGTTCTCGATATCCCGGAAATTATTCCACCGGTAACGCCTTAGGAACCGTTCCGCCAGCTCGCGATTCTGCTCCGCCGAAAGCTTTTGGAATCCCTTTTGCCAGAACAGCCTGAAGTCGTTGACAGCGATTGCGGCCGACTCCCATTCCGTTTCGGGAATGAGCTTTGTTACCTCCAAGCGAAACCGAAGCGGCCAGATCACCCTCCGTTTCTGTATTTCCTCGGGCCATAGAGGGGTGCTTTCGTCGATGTACTTCTCCCGAATTACCGCAAGACCGATCACCCCTTTGACAGGGCTGGTAGCGTAGAGCCAGGCGACGCCGCTGGTCGGGAGGCGCGCGAAGTCCTTACCGTAGCTTTCCCTCAGGCCCCACAAAGGAATGGGCTGATTGAGAGCCGCCCGCCAATTTTCGACAGCACCGATAATGATCCACGCCTCGCTCATCGTGCCCCTCGTCTATGCAAGGTTGGAGTTTCGACCCCTACGGCAAGACTGGGTTCCCGCTGCTTCATCGTGTCCTTACCCTCGGATCTGCTTACCGTCCGTTAAACGGACGAAGGTCGTCCAAAAACATCCGGATAAAGGGCGATCTGCGCCTGCAAGGTTCGATCATACCTGACAATGATCACTCGGTGCCCCCGCTGTAGTAATTCAGCTCAAATCCGCCGGTCTAGCGTGGCTTGTGGCGAAGTGTCATGACGGAATCTCGGTAATCGGCGACGCCTTCTCTGTCCCATGCGTATTTTGCCAGGATCTCCATCCAGGAAGGCGAAATTCACCGCGACGGAACCACAGGCCAGGAGATTTACCCATCAGCTTATCCCGGCTCAAAAACTGTCCAAACGATGGGGGGAGCTAAGGCGCCGTTCCGTGGCGGCCGCGGCCTGTGGGGTCCTCCCAAAGCCCACTGGAGGAAGCTTGCTCGCGGAGCGCACGACGGCTTCCAGAGCTCTGAGAAGCCTGCCCGTCTCGCGTTTGTGCTTGAGCCAGTAGCGAACCTGCTTCCCATCGGTGTTGTACCTGACCAGATCGGCGGCCCGGAGCTTTGCGAGATGACCGCTCACGGTTTGAACCGACCGCCCGGCATGCTTGGCGAGCTGGCTCGGGGTGAGCGGACCACCGTTGTCCAGAAACAGCACCAACTGGTAGACCACCGGATTGCCCAGCAGACGGCACACTCTGGATTCGCGATATTTGGCCTCGTCCATCGTTGCAATCGTCTACGGCAAATTCCGTTCTTCTGTCAAGTTCCACGTTTCGAGAATTCTCGAAACGTGGAAACGAACGGGGTGGCTTCTATTGGTCGCTTCGCTCCCGTTCAAACAGTTCAAGCGGTTCCACCCCGTTCAAACCGTTCAAGCCGAAAGGCATCGGGGGGTGTTCGGGTCGATGCCCGGACTTCGGTTTCTGGTCTTTCTTCGAACCTGGAGCCGTCTTTGCCCGCGAGATCCGAAAGACGAGCGCCGGGGACGCGAGGCTTCTGCGGGGTCATTGTCGTCCCTCGGTCTCCGGTCTTCACTTTCAACTTCGAGCTTCGAACCGCTTTTGGACGGGGTGCGCGCGGCGTGGCGCGCGAAGTCCGACCTGTTCTTACCCGGCCAAACCTGATACAGTGGGCCGGCTTGAAGCGCGGGTAGGCGGCATGAGCGCGAGCTCGACAAAAAGGGGACGCTCGATCCGGGAGCTCAAGAGCCGCGTGCTCGACCGGGTCTGGGAGGCGGAACCGGAACAGGGAGAGGGCCCGTGGCGCTGGCTCACTCCGGCCGCCCGGATCGCCCTGATGGTCGGCCGGGACTTCGTCGAGAACCTAGTCAAGCTTCAGGCGATGGCGCTCGCCTTCAAGACGCTGCTCTCGCTCGCGCCGCTGCTCGCCGTCGTCTTCTCCCTCCTCAAGGCCTTCGGTGTCCACAACCGCATGGAGCCGGCGCTCGCCGAAGCGCTGGCGCCGCTCGGCGAAAAGGGCCGGGAGATTACCGACCACCTGATCGCGTTCGTCGACCGCATGAGCGCCGGCGCCCTGGGGAGCGTCGGGCTCGTAACCTTGCTCCTCACGGTCGTCTCGTTGATGACCACGATCGAGCAGGCGTTCAATCATATCTGGCGCGTGAAGACGCCGCGGAAGATCGCGCGCCGCTTCAGCGACTACCTCAGCGTCGCGCTCGTAGGCCCGGTGCTGGTCTTTGCCGCGGTCACGGTGATGGCGACGCTCCAGAGCAGCACCTTCGTGCGGACGCTGATGGCGCTCGAGCCCCTCGGCACGGTGATCCTCACGCTGCTGGGGATCGTCCCCTACCTCACGGTGTGGGGCGCCTTCAGCTTCATGTACCTCTTCGTCCCGAACACGCGCGTGCAGCTGAAGTCGGCCCTGATCGGCGGCGCGGTCGGCGCCCTGCTATGGGCCACGGTGGGGTGGGGCTTCGCGGTCTTCGTCGCCTCTTCGACGCGCTACTACGCGATCTACTCGAGCTTCGCCATCCTGCTCCTCTTCCTCCTCTGGCTCCACGTCGGATGGGTGATCGTGCTGCTCGGCTGTCAGGTCGCCTACGCCCACCAGCACTTCTACTATTATTACCGGGGCGACCGTGGAACGCTGGCCCAGACGGCGGCGGGGCGGGAAAAGCTCGCGCTCCTGCTGATGGTGCGGGTGGGGCAGGCCTTCTGTCGCGGGCTCCCGCCGCTCACCGCGACTGCGCTCGCCGCCGACCTGCAGGTGCCGGCCTGGCTGGTGCGCGAGTTCATGGAGACGTTGAGCAAGACCAACCTGGTGGCGCCGCTCGCCGACGAGGAGAGCTTCGTCCTCGCGCGCGATCCCGCGACGATCGGGGTGAAGGAGATCCTCGACTGCGTGCGTTACGGCGGGGACCACAAGGCGGCTCCCAAGGGGCCGCCGGAGGACCGGGGGGTGGACTCGCTGCTCGGCGATGTGGAGCGGAGCGTCGCAAAAGCGCTGGAAGGAAAGAATCTGCGCAGTCTGATCGACCAGGGCTGAGCCAGCGGTTCAGCGCCCCGCGAACAGCTCCCGGAAAAGCGAGCCGAGCTTCTCGCCGGCCTGGCGGCTTACGCCGCGGGCCGCCATCTTGTCGCCGTCGAGGTCGACCGACGGGTTCTCGATCCGCCCCGTTACCCTGAGCGGCACGACCACCCGTCCCTGGCGGTCCCGGAGCAACGCGACGGTCCGGCCCCCGCCCGCGCGCCGCGAGACGCGCGGCGAAAGCTTCGCTTCGACCGCCATGTTGAGCTGCGGGCTGCTCAGGCTCATCGTGCCTGCGCCGGCGACCTCCATCTGCGAATTGATCATCGCGATCCGCTTGAAGTCGGCCGCGCCGCCGCTGAGGGCGAACTCGGCCTCAAGCGTCTTGAAACGGACCGCCTGGCGCCGCTCGCGGCGCGAAAGGCCGATCAGGCCCGCGGCGCGCTGGATCTTCTGGATCAGGTCAGGATGGGTGATCTCGCCGTCGCGCGCCGCGAGCGCGCCCTGGCCCCGCACGCGACGGACGGCGGTTCCCGGCGCAAGCGGCGCCTCGAGCGCGACCTCGCCGGTCACCGCTCCTTTGAGCGCGTGCCCGATGTCGGTCTTGACGCCGTCGAGCCGGGCGCGGAGGGAGGCCGTCGGGTTGTGCGCGGGGCCGTTCACGGTGACCCGGAGCGCGGCCGGCCCCGAAACCCGGCAGTCGGCCGGCGCCCAGCCGAGCGCCGCGAGGATGGCGACGATCGGCCCGGCGTCGATCCGCTCGGCGGCGGCGCTGAGCGCGAGGCGCGGTGCGGTCGAGAGATGGGTGAGGCTCCCTTCGACCGGGAGCGCCACGCCGCCGGCCGTCAGGTGATTTCTCTCGAGCGTAAGGGTGCCGTCGCGCTCGGCGCGGTAGCGGAGCCAGCCTTCGAGCGCCACGGTCTTGAGGCCCGGATGATCGAAGGCGAGGCGGTAGGCGAAGGGCCGGTCGGCGGAAAAGTCGGGGAGAAGGAGCTCGATGCCGTCGAGCGTGGTCGGCGGCTGATCGCGCGCGAAGAGGTTCACCTTGCCGTTGCGGATGCGCAGGCGGGCGGGAAAGAGGGGTGCGAAGGCGCCGCTTTCCTCCTCTTTCTCCGGAGCGGGCGGCCGGCGCGCTTCGGCCACGCGGGACGGCACAGCCGGGCCGGCGGGAGCGCGGCCGGTCGGCGCCGCCGCGGTCTCGAGGTTGACCACCGGGCTTTCGAGGACGAACTCGGTGATCTCGAAGCGGCCGCGAAAGAGCGGCCAGAGCTCGAGCCGGGCCTGGAGCTCGGCCGCGGTGAAAAGCGGTCGCTTCGCGCCCGCTGGCGGGTCGAAGACCTTGAGACCGAGAACTCGGATCGACGGTACCGGGAGCAGGCGCAGATGGACCTCGCCCACATCGACGCGCCGCTCGAGGCTCGCCTCGAGCAAAGGGAGGTAGGTCCGCTTGAAGATCGCCAGGTCGACGAAAGCGGGAAGGGCGAGCAGGGCCGCGGCGAAAAGAAGCAGGCCGGCCGCGGCCGCCAGCGCGGTTTTCCTCCAGCCGGTCGGGCGGCCGAGGCGCGCGCCGGGCCGCGCCTGGCTGTGTCCGCCCCCGGCGTTTTCCTCCGCCATCGTTCGGGCTGCCACGGCCGCAGGGTATACGGGAGAGGAGAAGCTTGCAACCAGCCGCCAGGGCCGCTTTGCTCATCAGTCGCTTCGCTCCCGTTCAAGGCGTTCAAGGGGTTCAACCGCTTCGCTCCGTTCAAGCCGTGCGCCGCTTCGAAGCGCGAAGCGGGAAAGCGGAAACATATCGCTGGTAGCGCTGGCCACTCAGAAGGGGATTTGTTAGCATAGCGCTCTTCGAAAGGGCCTTCGTTCTGGAACTCGCGCTGGAAATACTCCCCCAGGTGCTTGTTGACGGGATCGTCCTGGGCTTCATGTATGCCCTGATCGCGCTGGGCTACACGATGGTCTACGGCGTGCTCGAGTTCATCAACTTCGCCCACAGCGAGATCTTCGTCCTCGGCGCCTTCGTCGGCGTGGAGATCCTGCTCCTGCTCGAAAGCGCCGGAGCGCTCGCGGCCTACCACCCCGCGCCGATCCTGCTGCTGGCGATGGCGGGCGGGATGCTGGCGGGCGGGCTGGGGGCGGCGGCGCTCGAGCGGGTCGCGTATCGGCCGCTCCGGGCCGCGCCCCGGCTGGTCGCGCTGATCTCGGCCATCGGAGCGTCGTTTTTCCTGCAGGACGCGCTCCGCCTTTTCGAAAGCCTCTGGCGCAACACCTTCTACCTCAACTATCCCACCATCGACGTTCTCGACCGCGCCGTGGCGCTCGGCGGAAACATCGCGGTCCCGGTGAAGTCGATCCTGGTGATCGCCACTGCGATCGCCACGCTGGCCGCACTCTACCTCTTCGTCAACCATACAAGGCTGGGCACGGCGATCCGCGCGGTCGCGCAGGACCCGGAGACCGCCTCTCTGATGGGCATCCCGGTGAACCGGGTCGTGGCGCTCACCTTTTTCGTCGGCGGCGCGATGGGCGGGCTCGCGGGCGTGCTCTTCGGCCTGCATTACAGCCTCATCAACCCGTACAGCGGTTTCATCCCGGGGTTGAAGGCGTTCACCGCCGCGGTGCTCGGGGGCATCGGCAATATCCCCGGCGCGATGGTCGGCGGCATGGTGCTCGGCATCCTGGAATCGTTCGCGGCCTCGTACCTTTCGATCCTGACCGGCGGGGCGTTCGGGGCGGAATACAAGGACGTCTTCGCCTTCGCCGCGCTCATCTTCATCCTCATCTTCCGCCCCAAGGGGCTGCTCGGAGAAAGGGTGAGGGAGGAAGGAGCGTGAGGCGCGCCGGGGTCGCCGCCGGCCTGCTGGCCTACATCGGCGCGGGAGCCTGGCTCGCCCACAGCCTGCCCCAGTCAACGCTCGCCTTCCTGTTCTTCGAGTCCTCCCTGCTCGCGATCTTCTACGCCCGCGCGCCGCACGCGGTGAAGCTCGGCTGCGGCGCCCTGGTGCTCGTCGTGTTGATGCCGCTCCTCGGCGCGGCCAACGCCTACTACCTCGAGGTCGCGATCCAGGTCGGAATCTTCGTCGCGCTCGCGCTCGGCCTGAACATCGTCGTCGGCTTCGTCGGGCTTCTCAACCTCGGCTTCGTCGCCTTCTACGCGATCGGCGCCTATCTCTGGGCGATCTTCGGCTCGCCCCAGGCGAACGAGTTCCTGCCCGGCGGCGCCTTCCCGCTCTCCGCCGGCTGGTTCTTCCCGTTCCTGCTGTTCGCGCTGGCCGCGGGCGCGCTTACCGGGACGCTGCTCGGCCTGCCGGTGCTCCGGCTCAGGGGCGACTACCTCGCGATCGTCACGCTCGGGTTCGCCGAGGTGGTGCGTCTGCTCGTCAACAACCTCGACAAGCCGGTCAACCTCACCAACGGGCCGCGGGGAATCACGCCGATCGAAAAGCCACCGCTCTTCTTCCAGCCGTGGCTGGAGGCGCTGGGCTGGCGGGCCGAGCCGTCGGCGCTCTACCCGCTCTACTTTTATTTTCTCGTGCTGATCTTCGCCGTCGTCGTAGCGGTGGTGAGCCGGCGGCTCGAAGATTCCCACGTCGGCCGCGCCTGGAAAGCGATCCGCGAGGACGAGATCGCGGCCGGAGCGATGGGCATCCCGGTGGTGCGGATGAAGCTCCTCGCCTTCGCCGTCGGCGCTTCGTTCGCCTCCGCGGCTGGCGTGATCTTCGCCGCCAAGCAGGTTTTCATCAATCCGGAGAGCTTCACCTTCATGGAGTCGATCGGCGTGCTGGCGATGGTGATTCTCGGCGGCATGGGGTCGATTCCGGGGGCGATCCTGGGCGCGACGGCGATCACGGTCATCAACCTCCAGCTTCTCAAGGGGCTTTCGCTCTGGTTCAACGCGCTGCGCCAGGGCGGGGCGGTGCTCGCGATCCCGCTGCTCGGGAGCTTCCCCCTGAGCGAGCTGCCGGCGCAGTTCGAGCCCGCGAAGTACGAGCGGATGGTCTTCGGCCTGATCCTGATGCTGATGATGGCGTTTCGGCCGCAGGGGATCCTGCCGCCGCGCCGGCGCCGGGAGCGGTGACGTGGCGTTGCTCGAGGTGCGCGGGGTGAGCAAGCGGTTCGGCGGCCTGCAGGCGCTGCAGAACGTCGACCTCGAGGTCGAGGAGGGGACCATCGCCTCGCTGATCGGTCCCAACGGTGCGGGCAAGACCACGCTGTTCCACACGCTCACCGGCATCTACCGGCCCGACCGGGGTGAGATCCGCTTTGGCGGCCAGTCGCTGATCGGCCTCAAGCCCGAGCGGATCGCGCGTGCGGGCATCAGCCGCACTTTTCAGAACATCCGCCTCTTCCCGCACATGACGGTGACGGAGAACGTGCTCGTCGGGATGCACACGCGGCTGCGCGTGGGGCTGGGGGGCGCGCTGCTGCGAAGCGCCGGCTTCCGCGAGCAGGAAAGCGCGGCGCGCGAGCGGGCGCTGCGGCTGCTCGAGCTGGTGGGCCTGGGCGGCAAGGAGGAGGAATGGGCGCGGCGGCTGAGCTACGGCGAGCAGCGGCGGCTGGAGATCGCGCGGGCGCTCGCGGCGGAGCCGCGGCTGCTGCTCCTCGACGAGCCGACCGCGGGGATGAATACCACCGAGGCGCAGGCGCTCACCGCGCTGCTCAGGTCGCTCGTGGGCGAATACGTCCGGGCGATCCTCCTGATCGAGCACAACATGCGCGTCGTGATGGGCATCTCGCATCGGGTCCACGTACTGGATTACGGCGAGAAGATCGCCGAAGGCACGCCGGACGAGGTGCGGCGCGACCCGCGGGTGATCGAGGCCTATCTCGGGCGCGGCGAATGGACGGCCGATGCTGGAAGGTAGAAACCTGCACGTCTACTACGGTGCCGTGCGCGCCCTGAAGGGGGTTTCGTTCAAGGTCGGCAAGGGGGAGCTGGTGACCCTGCTCGGCGCGAACGGCGCCGGCAAGACGACCACGCTCAAAACCATCTCGGGGCTGCTGCGCCCGCGGCGCGGCGAGGTCCAGCTGGAAGGGGAGGTGCTGAGCAACGCTCCTCCCGACGAGATCGTGCGCCGCGGGGTCGCGCACGTGCCCGAGGGGCGGAAGATCTTCCCGCGCTTCACCGTGCTGGAGAATCTCGAGATCGGCGGCTACACCCGGTCGCGGGCCGCCCTGGCGCCGGACCTCGAATTCGTCTTCGAGCTCTTTCCCAGGCTGCGGGAGCGGCGCCGGCAGATCGCCGGGACGCTCTCGGGCGGCGAGCAGCAGATGCTGGCGATCGGCCGGGCGCTCATGGCCCGGCCGAAGCTGCTGCTGCTCGACGAGCCGTCGATGGGGCTCGCCCCGAAGATCGTCGAGCAGATCCTGGAGACCATCCGGTCGATCAACAAGTCGGGCGTGACAGTGCTGCTCGTCGAGCAGAATGCGGCGATGGCGCTGGCGATCTCGCACCGCGGCTACGTGCTGGAGACCGGAAGCGTGATCCTGGAGGGAAGCTCCCGCGACCTGGCCGGCAACGACCAGGTCCGCCAGGCCTACCTCGGCGGGTAGAAGGCGGCGGGCCTTCCAATTGCCGCGACCAAAAGCTAAGCTCAACCCGAGTGCGGTATCCAAGCACACCGTTCATGTTCGGCGCGGGGGAAGTGACTCCCGCGGTGAAGTTCCTGCTGATCGCGAACACGGGGCTCTTCGTCGTGCAGCTCGTCGGCGGCTACACGCTCAACCGGCTCTTCGGGCTCGTGCCGCAGCTGGTGTGGGACAATTTCTACCTCTGGCAGATCTTCACCTACCAGTTTCTCCACGGCGGCCTGTTCCACCTGCTCTTCAACATGCTCGCGCTCTGGATGTTCGGGTGCGAGCTGGAGCGGCGCTGGGGGAGCACGTTCTTCCTCAAGTACTATTTCGTCTCCGCGGTGGGCGGCGGCATCCTGAACACGCTGCTCGTGCCCGACCAGACGGTTCCGAGCATTGGCGCCTCGGGCGGCATCTACGGCCTTCTGCTCGCTTTCGCGCTGATCTACCCGAGCCAGGTCGTCTATTTTTACTTTCTCTTCCCGATCAAGATGAAGCACTTCGTCTGGATCGTCGGCGCGATCTCGCTCTACTCGTCGGTGACTGCGGGCCAGAGCGGCATCGCCCACCTTGCCCACCTGGGGGGTATGGCGTTCGGGTACGCCTACCTGCGCTGGCGCAACCCGTGGGACCGCATCCGGCTGTTCCGCGACCGCCGCCGGCTGGCGCGTCTGAGGCGGCGCTTTCAGGTCATTCCGGGAGGCAAGGAGGCGGAGGAGGAGAGAAAGCGCACGCTGCACTGAGCCGTTCAAGCCGTGCGGCGCCGAAAGGCGCCGGCGAGCGCTCGCACCGGTCTCCGGTCCTCGGCCTCCAGTCTCCACGTCGAACCTCGTGGTCCCCCGAGGGCGTTTTTTAGTCGCTCGCTTTGGTTTATAGTTTCCCGGCAGTGCAAAGCCTCGGGGAGCCGCCTCTCTCAAGGGGATAGCCCAGGGGCGACGGTGAAGGGTCGATGGACGAACAATTCGACAGGGCAAAGCTGTTGAAACGGCTTGCCGCCATTGTCTCCCCGGCTGCCGTCCGAACGGACCCCGCGGAGATCGACGAGGTTTCCTGGGACGCGATCAGCGAGGGGCGGTTTCACCCGCGCCAGCGCCCGCAGGTCGTTCCGCCGCTGTGTGTCGTCCGTCCGGCCGCCACCGCGGAGGTCCGAGCGATCGTTCTCCTCGCCAACGAAACCGGCGTTCCGATCGTGCCGTACGGCGGCGGGTCTGGGCTCATGGGCGGCGCGCTGTCGGTGCAGCCGGCGATCACGCTCGACCTTCGCTCGATGGGGGCGATCCTGGAGGTGGATGTGGAGGGCCGGCTCGTGCGCGCGCAGGCGGGCGCAGTGCTGGAGGCGCTGGAGCAAAGGCTCAACCAGGAGGGGCTGATCCTCGGCCACGATCCGTGGACGCTGCCGGTGGCGACTCTCGGGGGCGCGATCTCGACCAACAGCGTCGGATATCGCGCCGGGATCTACGGCGCGATGGGGGAGCAGGTGCTCGGGCTCGAGGCGGTTCTGCCGGACGGCGAGATCCTGCGCACGCGCGCCGTGCCCAAATCCTCCGCCGGTATCGACCTCAACTGGCTCCTGATCGGCGGCGAGGGCTGCTTCGGAATCATCACTGAAGCGACGCTGCGGGTCTTTCCGGCCCCGGCCGCCCGCCTTCTCAGCGCTTTCGGCTTTGACTCCTTCGAGCAGGGCTACCGCGCGATCCAGCGCCTGTTCCATGAGGGCTTGCAGCCGGCGCTGCTCGACTTCGGCGACGCGGACGGGGAGGCCCGGCTCTATCTCGGCTTCGAGGGCATCCCGCAGGTCGTCCGCGAGCAGCAGCAGCTCGCCGCCGCGTTGTGTCGAGACGGAGGGGGAAGAAAACTCCCCGAGCGCGAGGCCCAGTCGTTCTGGGACGAGCGCCACGAGGTCGCGCGGCGCTTCATGCAGCGGCGGCGCGACCGGAGGAACCGCTCGCGCGACGGAGTACTGCGCGACTGGATCCACGTCGCGCTCCCCGCGTCCAGGGTCCTCGCCTTCCGCGAAGCGGCCCGGGATCTGATCGAGCGCCGCGGGGTGACGCTGCAGGAAAGCGGGCTCTGGGTCCGGCCGGAGCTTTTCTCGATGCGGCTCGGGGTGAATGACTCGGGCGAGGACGCGCAGCTAGCGCTCGAGGAGACGCTTTTCGAGCTGTTGCGGCTGGTCCAGGAAATGGGCGGCTCGATGGAATACACGCACGGTGTCGGAGTCAAGCTCGCGCCCCTGATGGAGAAGGAGCACGGCTACGGCCTCGAGATCATGCGGCGGATCAAGAAAAGCCTTGACCCGAAGGGGATCATGAACCCGGGGAAGATGGGGCTGTAGAAATCGTTCAAGCGGTTCAAACCGTTCAAACCGTTCAAGCCGCGCAGCGGGAGGGCGGCGGAAAGCGAACCACACAGAGGTAGAGGACACGGGAGCAGAACGACAAACCCTCCCTGCTATCCGCGGCTCCGCGAGGCTTCGATCCTCCGGCGCAAGACGCGATGGCCGTAAATCAGAGGCTGCGTTGCCGCTCGCGCGTAGCGACCCGAAAAGGTTACCCTTAGCCTTGCTGTCGGGCTTGGCGCGGAGGGCTCTTTGACAATCGTGGAAAATCGAGTTAAACGTAATAGATCAGGGTCAATCGGGGAGTGAAAACCGTAGCGATCAAACCTTGTCCGTTTGAAGGTACAGACGCGGGCAAAAAAATGCACCCACAGGGTGCATTTTTTTTGGCCGCGCGGGAGATGGGAAGTTGCGCGCTCAGATAGAGATACTGGCCACTTTACAGAAAGTCGATCGTGAAATAAAAGAAAAAACCGGCATCAAACAGGGGCTTCTCGGAGAAATCCAGGCGAAAGAAAAGGAGATCCTGGCAAAAAAGCAAGAGATCGCCGAAGCCAAGGCCGCGTACGCCGAAAAAGACAAGGTACGGCAGGAAAAGGACCGCCTCTTTCAGGAGGAGAGCAAGAAGGCGGTCGAGCGGCGCATGCGCATGGGGCGGATCAAGAACGCCAAGGAGCTGCAGGCGCTGCAGCGCGAGATCGACCAGATCAAACAGGCCAACAGCGAGCTGGAAGAAGAGCTGATCAAGCTCATGGAGGAGCTGGAAACGGTCAAGGCCGGAATCAAGGCCAAGGAGGAAGAGCTGGCTAAGCTGCAGGAGGAGTGGACACGCAAGCGCGATGAGCTGCAGGCCCAGATCTCCGGGATCGACCAGGCGGTCTCGGAAGCGGCGACGCGCCGGCAGACCATTGCGTCACAGCTCGCCGGCGACCTGATCTCGCGCTACGAGCTGATCTTTTCGCGGCGCAACGGGACGGCGGTGGTCGAGGTTGCGGGCGGAATCTGTCAGGGCTGCTACATGAATATCCCCCCGCAGCTCTGGAACGAGATCATCAAGAGCGAAAAGGTCAACCTCTGCCCGAGCTGCCAGAGGATCCTCTACTACAAATCCAACGTCACCCAGGAAAAGCCAGCCTGAACCGCAGCGTTTCGTGACCCTCTCACCTTCGGGCTCCAGCGCGCGGACGGGAAGAAAGAAGGCGAGGTTGGCCGCGCGCGCTGGCGGCTCGGCCGTTGCGGTCGCGCCCCGGCGATGTCAGAATCCACCGAAGAATGGCTGTTGATGGTCGACGGCGCGGCGCGCGGAAACCCGGGCGAGGCGGGTTGTGGGGCCGTGATCGTCGATGAGCGCGGCCGGACCGTGCGAGAGCTCAGCCGCTATCTCGGCCGGACCACCAATAACGTTGCCGAGTACCACGGCCTGCTGATGGGTCTCGACGCGCTCCTGAAGATGGGCCGGAGAAACGTTCGGATCCAGAGCGACTCCGAGCTGCTGGTCCGGCAGCTCACCGGCCGCTACCGCGTGCGAGACGAGAAGCTCAAGCCGCTTTTCGCGCGCGCCATCGAGCTGCTGGGCCAGCTCGACAGCTACCGCATCGTGCACGTTCCCAGGGAAATGAACAAGCCGGCCGACCGGCTGGCGAACCGGGGCGTCGACAAAGGGCGCAAGCACCGCTAGCGGGCTAAAGCAGATCAAGCGATCGCTGTTTGCTCGAGACTTCTCGGGCGAAGGGAGGAAAGTCCGGACTCCGCAGGACAGGGTGGCCGCTAACGGCGGCGCCGAGCGATCGGCGGAAAGTACCACAGAAAAAATACCGCCCGCCGGAACTCCGGCAGGTAAGGGTGAAAAGGTGAGGTAAGAGCTCACCGGTCCGCCAGTGATGGCGGGCGCATGGCAAACCCCACCCGGAGCAAGACCAAATAGGAGGGTTGGGTGGTCCGCCCATAGCCCTCGGGTAAGGTCGCTCGATCCCCCGAGCAATCGGGGGACAAGATGAATGATCGCTGTGGACTCTTGTTAGGGGTCCATTACAGAATCCGGCTTACCGATCTGCTTTAGCCCGCAACTCTCAGGGTGTTTCCGGTTCCCGGTTTTCAGTTCCACCACGCTCCAGGCGGCACGGCTCGAACGGAGCGAAGCGGTTGAACGGCTTGAACCGTTTGAGCCGCTTAGCGGTCCTATATATAGTAGCAGCTTCCCCTCGGCCTCCGATATCTGGCCCAGCCAATCTCCTCCCACCAAAAATCCGCTGAAACGTAAGAATTTTATTGACAGTTAAAATTCAAGAAGTTATAAGGTGGCGCGTGGGTGGGAGAAAGTGGGATAAATTCCCATAAAATTATTATCTAGGCGACAAACCGAATGTTTCGAGGCACCTTCGAACACACCCTCGACGCCAAGGGGCGTTTGAGCATCCCCGTGAAGTTTCGCGACGTGCTCACGGGCAAGGGCGACGACCGCATCATCATCACGAATTTCGTGGTCGGGGGAAACCGTTGCCTGGATATCTATCCGCTCGATGAGTGGCTTCGGCTCGAGGAAGAGATCCGAAAGCGGCCGAAGTTCGATCCGAAGATGGTCATGTTCCAGAACTACTACCTCGGCGGAGCGTGCGAGTGCGTGGTCGACAAGCAAGGCCGCATTCTGATTCCGCCGCTGCTCAGGCAATACGCCAATCTCAGGCGCAACGTCGTTCTGGTGTCCGCGCTGGAGAAGTTTCGCGTGTGGGATCAGGAGACGTGGAAGAAGGTCTTCGCGGACGCCGAAGAGAAGCTGTTGCAGGATCCCGATTTCCTCGGGGATCTGGCGATCTGAAAGTCGGGGCGGCCCGGCTTCCGGGATGGGCAAGGAAAGGAGTCGAAGAATGCTGGCGCAAAAACGAATCCAGGACATCTCCGTGATCGACCTGGCGGGAGACATCGACTTTCGCGAGATGATCCGCATCAAGGACATGATCTCCGGCTTGATCGAGAAGGACCGGACAAAGGTGGTCCTCAATTTGCGCGCGGTCGACCACATCAACTACCTGAGCATCGGCGTTCTGCTGGAGCGGCTGAAGCTGCTCCGCAACCTCAACGGGGACCTGAAACTCGCCGGCATGAGCCCGTTCTTGCGCGACATCTTCAAGGTCGTGGGTATGGATCGCTTTTTCGAGGAATACACCTCTCTCGAGGACGCCATCGAGAGCTTCGACGACGATTGGGAGGGAGACGGGACCAGTCATTGATGTCATCGGCGCACGTTCCGGTGATGGTCCGGGAAGCGCTGGGCTTCCTGAACCCCGAGCCGGCGAAGCGGTACCTCGACGGAACGGTGGGCGGCGGCGGACACGCCGAGCGGATTCTTTCGGCCAGCGCTCCGAGCGGCCGCCTGCTGGGGCTGGACCGGGACGCTGCGGCGCTGGAGGAGGCGCGCAACCGCCTGCGCGTCTTCGGCGCGCGCGTGATTTTGCGGCAGGCCAATTTCGCCGAAGCGCGGCGCATCCTGGCGGAGATCGAGTGGGGGCGGGTGCACGGCGCGCTTCTCGACCTCGGAGTATCCTCGCTTCAGCTCGACACGGCGGAGCGCGGCTTCAGCTTTCAGGTTCCCGCGCGGCTCGACATGCGCATGGACCAGAGCCAGCCGCTTGACGCTTATGAGATCGTCAACACCTATCCGGCGGCGGAAATCGAGAGGATCTTGAGGGAGTACGGAGAGGAGCCTCAGGCCCGGCGGATCGCCCGCGCGATCGTCGAGCGCCGCCGGGAGGCGGCGATCACGACGACGGCGGACCTGGCGGAGCTGGTGCGGCGCGCGAAGCGCCACTCCGGCCGGCGGGCCGATCCGGCGACGCAGACCTTCCAGGCCCTGCGCATCGCCGTCAACCGGGAGCTGGAAAGCCTGGAGCGGTTTCTCGGCGACGGCTTCGAGCTGCTGGAGCCCCGGGGACGCATGGTGATCATCTCGTTTCATTCGCTCGAGGACCGGATGGTGAAGGATGCCTT